>CAZOOM010000014.1:0-27387 GCA_964581425.1 uncultured bacterium
CTGCAGAAACGTCTCGAGCCGTTCTGCCGATGGAATGGGCGGAACGAGCGAGAGCCGAATGAGACCCGCTCAAACCGGAGTTGATTCCTGCGGGGCGAATGCTTTCGGAAGAAAACAAAAAGTTTTACCTTTTTTACTTCAAAGGGCTAAACAGTTACTCCCATCCTAATGGCGCCTGCCTTGCCGGCAGGCGGGCACTTGACGTTTGAACTTCTGGGTCCAGGCATTTTTTCTAAGAATAATATTGATACTATTTGATTAGTTTTGACTATTAATGATGGGCGACTTAATAGAACTATTTGAGGGATTTAATTTTGAATGGTATTCTTTATTTAATAAATTTAATATTACTTTAAAAGTTAACCAAAATGATCAAATTAAAACATCGCGTAACTGCAGTTTTGACGTGGATTTGCTTTATGTTTACGCAGGTCCAATTTCCCCCTTCCGTGGGATTCGCTTCAGACGTAGTGTCTCACCCAACGAGCCAGCTTAGTTTTCAGCACCTACCTCAGATTCCCGCTCACCTAGGTCAGCTCGAATTTGTGCATCAGGGAACCAAGGCAATGATTTTTCATATCCAGGAAGCCCATGGCAATATTCAAGGCCAGAAAAACATTCGCGATCTTTTGAAGCATCTCCATCAAGCCTATGGTGTGGATACAGTTTTTTTAGAGGGAGACGCCTTTGATCTGAATGCCAATTTATTAATGGATAATCGTTTATCCATTTCGCACGATTCAGAAGCATTAACACAATTTCTCGAAGCTCGACTGCTTACAGGTCCGGAAGTGTTCTTGATGCAACACAAGGGGACTCAGGGGTTGGGAATCGAAAATCTTGATCTGTATCTTCAGGGAGGGAAGGCATTTGCGCGAGTATTAAGTCAAAAAGAAAAAGCAAAACAGTATTTAGAGGATTTGAATTTGGAAACGGAGCGTCTTCGCAGCGCGTATCTCAGCTCTGAGCTTAATGCATTTTTGAAACAATCAGAAGCTTATGAGGCACAGCCCCAGATATTGGGCACTTATCTTCAGACTTTAAAAATGCGAGCTAAGAAAGAACTTGGTTTGGATCTGGACAATCCTGAATCTCAAATCAAGTGGCCTATGTTAACTCGAATATTTGTTCTCCAGACCATAGACCGACAAATCAATGTTTCAAAATATGAATCTGAAAGAGAATCCTTCCTCAAGGTGATTCGTTATTTTTTTTCAGAAAATCAAAAGCAGGAAAACGCCATTTATCAATCAATCGTAAAACATCTGAGATTCATAGAGGGGGAATTTTCCTGGGCGGATCCTGAAACCGAAATACTATTTGAAGCTATGGCAGAGCGTCTCCCGCCTTATTTCCCGTTTGCCAGATATCCGAATGTGGGTCGCGTGATGGGAAGAGAACTGCTTCAAAGTGAACTCAAGAGTGATCCTCTGATGGCTGAAATCAAGATTTTGCAAGCAATGATTGTAAATCAAATGGCTTCTTCGTCACACGAAAAGGATCTGATTACGGCGATGGATCAGCAGAAACAGTTAAAGAAGCTCTTTTCTCTCCAGCTGAGTGCCAACGAGGTTCAAGCGATCTTGAAGCGCCCAGAGAATTTTTATCCAGACTCTTTGAGAAACAGGCTTTTGGCTATTGATCATGAGCATCGGTTTCATCCAGAGATGAGCAAAAACATGCCGGAAATCGAATCACTAATTGAGGATGCAATTTCATTTTACAGGATCTCTCAATCGCGTGACGGTGTCTTGATTCGCAATCTTGAAAAGAGAATGCATGAAAAAGGGCTTCACAAAGTTGCGGTGATTACCGGAGGGTTTCATTCAAAGCCGTTTCAAAAACACTTTTCATCTCAAGATTACGGATATGCGCTTATCACGCCTAAGATGGATAATGCCGAGGGCTGGAAGGAATATTCCACGGCAGTTTTTCGAATGTTTTCTGAAATATCAAAGCCCTCTTTTACTGTGGCTCAATCCACCCAGCGTTTGACTGATTTTTTAGATAAAACCGCATTTCACGCTATGGGAAATGAGAGGGGGTGGGAGCAATCGGCGCGACAAATGCGATTCTTCGCACGGACGTCTCGAGTTTCTTTAAGGCCGAAAACAGAGAAACGAAGTGAAGTGAGACAGGATACAGGCGGCCAAGATTCGGGGGAAGAATCCATCCAGCTTCATGCTGGCATCAGACCTGAGAATTTTGTGACTTGGAGCACACGTGCACGTGAAAAAGCTCTTTTGAAAGTAGCGGATATCGAGCATCGTCGAGCGGTTCGTTTTATTCATCTAGGAGGCACAGAGATTTCAAGCGCCGCTATGGCACAAACGGAGCAAAAAAGCTCTGGGTTGTTTCATGACCGCGCCGCGATCCAATCTAAATTAGGCGAACTAGGAATTTCTGCTTCTATTCGCTATGTCGCTTTACCTCCTTCAGGGAATCGTCATCCCAAATTATTTTCGAATTTTGATTATTATCTTGAAGTCCTTCCTGAAGATGAGTTTATGGCGCGAGCATTCGTCAAAGCGCTTAAAGCTGAGCTGGCAAGTACTGAACCCAAGGGGAGTCGTCTTGAAACCGGAGCACTTAGCAAAGTAGCGGATCATGTTTTCCCGGTTCAGGTAGCACTTCGTCTTGCTAATCAGTTAGTTCAAGAGAAGCGCTTTGCCCATCCTTCTGAGCTGCCGTTTATCATGGATATTTTGTTGGAAATCGAAAAATTCGGATTTGTGCGGGATGATTTTTGGAAAGTCATGAAATGGCAATCACCTCATTTAAATGATAGCGAAACTCAGATTATCAAAAACGGAATTTTTGTTTGGGCAAAACAAGCCGGGATTCCCGGGACTCAAAAGCGGTTTGAAACTAATGGCGCTTTGTGGGTTCAAACTGCCAGTCGTATTGCAGTCGAAGCTACAAATAGAATGATTACGAAACGGCGTGCTATTTTATTTCCGGTTCTTGTGTTGAGCATTTTTGCGGGTTTCTTTGGAATGGCAATTGCTGCAGTGGATTTGTTGGTGTTGCTTTGGAGTTATCGAAAGACTTACTTCGTTCGTTCAGATGACAACTTTCGAAGAATCTCATTAAAGTACGCCATAGAATCCTCGCGCGATGTTGCGGAAACCGCATCCATTTTTTCTGATGCGGGATTCCCAGTTTGGAAAATGTCGGGGCCGGTGGAAATTCAATATGCCAACAATCAGGGTCCAGCACAAGTTATCAGATATCATCTCCACCTGACTTCCGGCAACCGTGCGATGTTGAGTGATAGCTATAGGAAAGCGAGAAAGCGATTTTTAGAATTGTATCAACGTCCTTTTGATCTTCAAATCACCTTTGCTTCTGAATCCACTTTGCCACGTTCTGAGATGCGCGGGATAAATCTTTCTCCAAACAGCTCGATTGAATTGGATGCCCTCGAGCTTCATGGCCATCGCTTACAACGAATTCCTTTGACTCGAGAGATTCTTTTAAGCCGCACGGATGAAATTTTGAAGTTGCTGCGCCTCATTCCCGCCAATGTATTTTGGGATGAACAGAAACATTTGCGCGAGATTGCGGCCAACCTTGAAGAGTTTGATCCTGAATTGAGTTATGTTGTCAAAGATGAACAGGATCATTTTGTGGCTTTTTCTATGGTAGGGCAAAAAAAACTTGATCGAGCGCTCGAAAACTCGAGTCATCCGTTTACAGCATCAGACCGCGCGATTTATCTCAACTTCTTTTCAGTTCATCCGGATTATCAGGGAAGCGGGGTTGCTGAATGGTTGCTCTATCAATCATTTGAAGCGAGTAAAAATAAAAATATTTCCTTAGTGCATTGGCGCACTCGTCGTGACACGCCTCAATCGCTGCGCTTTTACCACAAGATGGGTGCGAGGATCCTTGCTGTGACTCAACCGGATCAAGGCGCGGATATCCCGAAAATTTATCATGTAGAACTTGCCGGCAATTTAGAAGTCCTGCTCCAGAGGTTAAAACAATCTTTTAAGAAAAAACTAAAATCTCCTCACCGGCCTATTGATTTAGTACCTGCTACCGGGCAACCCAGAGATCCAGAACTTTTGGCTTTGGCCATCCAAAATGATTTTGGTAACAAATCTTTTACTTTCTTAGATTTACAGAAAAAAGGACTGGCCTCTCCGCAGGAGCAGGTTGCCATTGCCGTTTACCGACGTTTGGTGGAAGAGGTGGAAAATACAGCTTCAAAGAAAGTTACTTTTCGATTAACGGAACTTGGACTCAAGGTGGCCGAAGCAAAGCGCGCTCAGCTTTCTCATTGGCGGCCTGTGCATCTTTATAATTTAGTGACTCCGCGAAAAACCAAGAGGCAGACTGCGCTTCAAGTGTCCCTTCAAGATCGATTTAAAATTCTCAAACCTGCGCTCAAGGCCATGCCCGAGCGCGCTTTCAACCGCGCCAATGTCACTACCCTTTTTGGCGTCAAGCGCCTGCCCGACACCCTTTGGCAGCAAGCGCTTCACTCTCGCAGTGAATTACGAATTCAAAAAAATGAGGCAAGATTTCAAGGGATTGATCTTTGGCAATCTTTCATGATTGTTGTGGATAGACATTGGCCTGTTATACGCAGTTTAGTCCTTAGTTCTTGCGTGGGGCTTATATTTGGATGGGAATATTCCGCAGCAACTTTGCTTGTAAGTTTATTTCATCGCTGGCTGAATGTAGTTTTTAATCAGGCGATGCCTCTTTCGTCAAACCTTAAACAGACAAAACTTATTTATGATCAGCATGTTAAAACGCGACAGATGATAAATTTTGCCTTCTGGGTTCACGCCCTTGCATTTTTTTATTTCGCAGCATCGGATGTATTGACAACTTTGATAACAGCCCTGAACGTTGTTTATTTTATTTACAAGGTGTTTTTCGGAACAACGGGTCTTTTACAGATATCAACAACCGAAAAAGCAAAGGACCAAATCTTTCAACTCTATGTTTGGGGGATCGTAGCTTTGTTGGGCGGCCCTTTGTTCATAGCAGTCGAAATATTCCAAACGTGGGTGCATGAAGCAGGCCACTTTATCCCTGCCTATTGGATTAATCAGCGCGTTTTAAGGAAACATCATTTGCAGTATCTTCTCACCTTGACGATGATCCCGTCTCGAGTATCTCTGAGGGGTAAAGATTGTTTCCAATTACTTGTGAATGATGATCTGAGCATCTCCGCTGGTGGCCCTATAGCAACGGCTTTACTAATCTTTGCAGGGAGCGTGGGGAGTATATTTTATGGGGGTGATTTCTTTAACTATTTGTGGGGTACCAGTTTATTCACATTTATTTCTACTATTCTTGGCAGAGATGGGTTCCAAATCTATAAAAATCTGAGGGCTCGGGACATTATCCAAAATGCCTTTTCGATCAAAGCAGATGCTTTGGAACTTGCCCCCCGGATGAGAGGACTTAATTTGCGTTCGTTTTTTCGTTCAGAGAAGATTATTTACTGCGTGGAGCCGGCGTCGGGGGAAAAGGCTCCTCCAAACAAAAGTTATAAATATCACATTCTATTTTCTCATCCGCCTGATTGGAAAGAAGAAATCAAGATTGTTCTCGAAGGTTCTTTCGAACAGGAAGGGATTTATAAAGGAAAAAGATATTGGCTTTACCGCATCACGAATTTTCCGCAAGAACATTTGAGTTATCTTGATGAGAGAGAGCGCGAAGCGGGGAGTGGATCAAATGCTTCCGCTCCTATTCCTTCAAACCCAGCACGTCAAGAAGTGCGGGCGAGAAGCGACGCGGAACATGCAGCGCAGGGGGTTTATCAAACCGTGATGGAGATCTACGAGCATCCTCCGATGCAGGTGCTAGTGAATCCAGCGCCGAGCGGACATCTCCACCGCGATCATTCGATCATGACGAATTTTTGGAATGGCAAACCAGTGCAGATGGGACTCGGAGGAGAATCGCCAGAGGGCATACCGGCTGTGAATCTTCCTTGGGAAACTCATGAGGCGAATATTGATCCGGAACTTGCACGGCGAGGGCCGGTTCATATTTATTCGTTGCACAATCTTTATTTCAATGATTGGTTCATTATTTATGATGGCAAGTTACGGCGACTGTTTTACGGAGCTGATGAACCTGTGACGGATCGTGTTTACACCATGTTTGTTTCTTGGAAAAATTCAAAGCAAAAATATTCGTCAGAGAATTTAAGGTTTCGTCGCAGCGCCCACGGAAGGTGGCAGATCTACCGAGCGTCCGATACAAAGTTCTCAAAAAATTTAGCGTCTCAAATTGAATTCGCTTTTTTTGGCCAGCGACTCCTTCATCAGGGTCAAGTTGCACCTGCTTCGATTTGGGGTCCCCAGTTCGCGGATCTTTTTCATTTATTTAATTTCCCGTCTTTTGAACGACGAGTGAACGGTCGGATGCAGTACGGACTCAACTTCGGATTTAACGAACTGAACGAATTAAGAAAAAAGAATCCGGAGCGGCTTGCCGAGATTATCGCAACGGGTGGACTTTTGGAAATCGATCTTGAACCGTACTTGGATCGTGAAATTTATAAGGGAGAAGCCAAACTCGGATCCTTTTCTGACTGGAAAGATTTGATGGTTCGCGAAGCACTTGAGAATTCGAAAGGTTACCAAAAAGCTGCGCCAGGAACCAATCCCAACCAGCTTAATACCGGAGAATATTTGATAGAGGGAAATAAACTTATTTTGAAATTAAAAACTTATCCGCTTCCTCACAATTTGGTGGGAATTACACGGAGCGGAAAAGTCGTGGCGCTTGTGATCAGCGGAGACAAACATCGGGAAATTGGAGTGGCCGTGCAAGATTTGGCTAAGAGAGCAAGAGAGATTTACCGGGAGCAGTACGGCTCTTTAGCTGATCAGGATCCGCTCGAAGAACTTTTTCTCTTGGCTAATAGTAAGGATGCGCTAAGGCGAGTGGTGGAAAATGGTAATGGGTACTACGACATTTTAAGCGATGCGCATTACACCGGTTCTACCGCGGCGCTCGCCATTTCGTTTAATCCTGCCGAGGCAAGGTCCAGAATGACAGGCCTTTTTGCGGATGAGCAGCATCGACTTTGGGGAGCAAGTAATGCTGTGCGTTCAGAGGGCTTTGGCGCAGACAGCTCTCGAGATTCGAGAACCTTAGTGGAGCAATTTGCCGATGCAGCTCATCAGGAATTTGGCCCCAGTCCGGAGACGCGCTCTGAAGTTTGGTCGATTGAGAGGGGGGAGGTCAGAAATCCGGGTTTAACTTCGGCACAAAAATTGTTAGTGATGGGTCCGCGTGAAAATATTTTTCCTGAATTGCTGCGTCGTGATTTAGGTGAAGAAGCTTTCGCAACGCTTGTCTCTGATTTTTTTAATCGCAGTGAGCTTAGAACTCAAAAAGCGGCGCCTGTTCTTTCTCCTGTCACGATTCACTGGAAAGATCTCTTCCCGGGGAGCGTGCGGCCGCAAATCGTGGTGGTGAGTGATAACTCAGGGACTTTGGTCGTCAATTCCGAACGACCCATGGAATCAGACATGCTCGAGCGTGTTTTAAAACTATTAGCTGTGCCAGACAATTTTTTGCTCCTCAATTCTGGAGATCCGGTGGTCCATATGACCGAGCACTCGCAGCGAGAGCTTTTTGCCAAATCTGAAGGGTCTGCACGAAACCAAATCTTTGCCATTGGTAATGGAGGCGCCAATGAAGTCCATTTGAAGGATTCAGGCGAAGTGTTGGTTGCAGCACGAGTGAAATCATGGCCCGTGGAAAGGCAGCTTGAATATGCCCGCAAAATGATCCATCTTTATTTTGCTCAACTTAAAAAACGCGAAGGAAAACTCACTGGTGTGCTTTCAGGTATTTCTGATACGGATCTTGATCAGATAGAAAAAGATGCGATGGATCGGCTTTCTCAGATTGAAACAAACGGCAGCTGGGGAAAAGAAAGGGTTCATGAGGTTTATGAATTTCCGTTATTTAATCAGGCACTGAGCAAGCAGCTTCATTTTCCTGCGGATGAACTGGGTTATGTCCATTTATATGATTCCGGACCCAAGCAGACTCTTTACGCTAAAGACACAAAGGGACTTAGCCCTTATCCTCCTCAATTTTTTCAAACCATTGCCGCCACCATTGAAACTCAATATTCTGGCGATACGCGGCAGCTTCGAGTATCTTTTGGGAATATTGTGAATGGAGGCTTTGTGGATCTTACGGAAATCACAAAAGCAGAAGGTGTGATGAATGTGTTTCATGAAAAAATAAAACCTCAGCTGGATCTCACGCGGCCTGTTTTGATTGTGGTTTTAGGGGATGGTGGAAATGATATTCCAACTTATCATCTTAATTTTGGAATTCCCGGAGTTGTGATGCTCAAAGTTTTTCTGAGTCATGATGAGCTCTATGCTTCCATGCTTCCCAACGGAAGCTATGTGGGCAGAAAGCGTCTTGAGGGAACAGCGGATACACTTGATTTTCTGAACCAGGCCACCCGTGACCCTGGAAGTAATCCGGAACTACATCTCTTTGAGTGGAAATCTGAAAGTGGCGCACGCTCTGAACTAAGGCGCGTCGACACGCCGCACCTGAATCGCTATCTTGATCCTGAGACAATGCAGCGCCAGATCCAACTTGTGGGCATGAGCAGTGAAAAAGTAAAACCTGAAGAACTTGCTGCGATTTTTTGGGCTGCTCAAAAAAATCCAAATTTTCGCTACACTCACTACGTTACCACGAAACAGGAGGCTTCAGAGCTTCAGCGTGAAATTCAAAAACTCTCGGAAACGAAGTTCGGGATTTCTCCAAAACGTGTTTCTGGTTTTCAAATTCGTGTGATGGCTAGCCGTGCTGAAGAAATTCCCAAAATGCTGCGGCGCGGGGAAACCATGGGCTTGATTGCCAGCGCCCAAGTGATCCGCGAAGTTCGCAGTAAAAAAGGGCTTGTGCGCATTGTACGCAATTCAGCTGAGCATTATGATTTACTAGTGCTTTCCGCTGTCAAACTGCTTCAATCAGAGACTGACATGACCGCGATTTACCAAGAAGATCAAGTGATTGCGCGCAATCAAGCTTCGGAAAAATTAGCGGCTGAGCTCTCAGCTTTGCATGAATTCCTCTCTGCCGCGTAAGGCATCAATGAGCAGGGAAGAATGTGGAAAAAGAGGGAATAAAAAGGAAGAAGAGGCAAAGCCTCGTTTTTCTAGAGCAAGTGGTTTTGGTCCATCAAAGCTGGTAATTCCCGGATTGATGTATTGAGTCTGGCGCAGAATTTTCCAGGATCCGGAAGCGCGCTCTGGAGGTCGAGCGGGCAAGGTGGTTTTTCTCAAAGTGTCTTCCAAGACCGGAGTTCTTCGGCTCCTGCGGCCGAAGCCTCCTCCCGCTCGTCCCGCAAATTCCTCCTCAATCGCGGAAGCCAAGCTTTGCGGGACTCCGCGAGGTCTTTCCAGACACTTTGAGGAAAATCGAGCGAGACCGGAAGGCGAGTGAGCGAAGCCTCGTTCGCCAGAAGGCTTGGCGTAATCCGTCCGGACGAATCTCGCCATCTGTTTGGCGGACTGGGGCAAAGCGAACGGCGATGCAGGATCTCTGGGAAATTCTGCGCATTCTTCAATACGCAATATGGGAATTACCAGATCCATCAAAGGAATTTTCAAGAGACAAAGGTTGTGGTATCCTTTTCTTTATGAAGCTTGATTTTTCTACACTACAAAATGCTGTGCAAAGTTTAAAAGCTGCTCTCCTCCGAGCGGATGCCGCTCCTCAAGATGAAATTATTCGCGATGGTGTGATCCAACGCTTTGAGTACACCTATGAACTTTGTCTCAAAATGCTCCGCCGTCAACTTGGGCAGGAATCTGCCAATCCTGAGGCCATAGATGCGCTTTCTTTTAAGGAGTTACTGCGCGAAGCTTTAGAAAAGGGAATCGCGCTTGATTTGAAGCTTTGGACTGAATTTCGGGAACAGCGCAATATCAGTGCTCATACTTATGATTTAAAAAAAGCACAAAGCGTTTACCAATCAGCAAAGATTTTTTTACGACATGCAGAAAATCTTTTAGCAGAACTCCTTAAACGCCCGCATGATTAAGCTTGAGTCCGCCTACTTGAAATTGGTCAAGGGGATTCTGGCAAGCCATGTTCCTCAATATGAAGTCCGTGCTTTTGGCTCTAGGGTACACGGAGAAAAACTTAAGCCTTTTTCAGATTTGGATCTTGTCATCATGACTGAGAAATCTTTAAGTACCTTGAAAATGGCTGAGCTTAAAGAAGCTTTTTCCGAATCAGATCTGCCTATCAAAGTCGATGTTGTGGATTGGAGTGAAGTGAGTGAAAATTTCAGATCTCAAATTAACGCTTCGTTTGAGACTCTCCAAAAAAAATCTTCGATGTGAATTTTATGTTGACTCTTGGAATTGAAAGTTCCTGCGACGAAACCTCCTGCGCCGTTTTGCGTAACCAGGACGAACTTCTTTCGAATATTGTGTCCTCGAGTCTATTTAAACACAAAGCCTTTGGCGGGGTAGTCCCTGAAATTGCCTCTCGCCACGCACTGGAGCAAATTGACACCGTGCTTCAGGAAGCCTTGGATACGGCCAAAGTTTCGCTCGATCAAATTGATTTGATTGCAGTCACTCATGGACCTGGCCTGATAGGCTCTCTTTTTGTAGGAGTCTCGTTTGCCAAAGCACTTGCTTTTCAAATGAAGAAACCGCTTGTGGGAGTGAATCATCTTGAAGCGCATCTCTCTGCTAATTTTATTGGCCCTGAAGAACCGGATCAGTATGTGGGGCTTCTGGTGTCTGGTGGACATTCCTGTCTGACCTATCACGAGCGCGGACAAATCGCACTTCTTGGAGAAACTGTGGATGATGCAGTGGGTGAGGCGTTTGATAAAGTTGCGAAGCTCCTAGGTTTGGGATATCCCGGCGGACCCATTATTGAAAAAATGGCAAAAGAGGGAGACGCAAAAAAATTTTCCTTCACTTATCCCAAGCAAAGTCAGCGATTTGGATTTAGTTTTAGTGGCATTAAAACAGCGGTGCGTTTGCTGGTTGAAAAAGAAGTCCACAGTCCCCAGTCCACAGACCACAGTGAACAGCTAGTTAAAATTGTGGACCGCGGACCGTCGACTGTGGACTCTAAGTTTATTCGTGATATCTCTGCGAGTTTTCAATCGACGGCAGTGAGCTGGCTGGTCAAGAAAACCATGGATGCTGCAGAATTTAAAAATGTAAAAGATGTTGTGGTTGGTGGAGGTGTGAGCGCGAATCAGTATCTCAAAGAAAAACTTGAGACGGCAGGACAAGCTCAGGGCATTCAGGTTTGGTTTCCTCCTCGTGCACTTACCATTGATAATGCAGGCATGATTGCCCGCCGCGGCTGGGATCTTTACCAAAAAGGTTTTCGCTCGTCCATGAATCTGACAGGTGTTCCTAACCTTGTTTTAGCTGTTTAAACCGCACCCTCTTGGTGAATAGGTATGTGATGATACAGCCTCACCCATTTCCTGCGAATCAAGGTTACCGCATGCCTGCTGAATGGGAGCTTCACGAAGCGACATGGCTGGTTTGGCCTGGCAGCACAGAGACTTGGACCGGAACACACCTGAGAAAAGTCGAAGAAATTTATCTTTCCATTCTTGAAGCGCTTCTTCCTGGAGAAAAAGTTCACCTGCTTGTTCGGGATCAAAAAGAAGCCCATCATGTGCAGCAGCGTTTGCAAGGCCGAGTTCCAAATCTTTCTTCGTTGATTTTCCATCATGCACAGGTTTCTGATGTTTGGATCCGCGATTTTGGCCCCACTTTTTTAAAGCAAGCTAGCGGAGAAAAAGCATGGTGCAAATGGCGCTTTAACGCATGGGGTAATAAATATCCTGAGCTTACTCAGGATGATTCTATTTTTCGTCATCACGCATCTTGGATTTCACATCCTTTTTTCCCCGCAGAATTTGTGTTGGAAGGCGGATCGATAGAGGTGAATGGCGCGGGTTTGTGCCTTACTACGGAAGAGTGCCTTTTAAATACGAATCGAAATCCGCATCTATCCAAATCCGAGATTGAGGAAAATCTTAAGCATTATCTGGGAGTCCAGGAGGTTCTTTGGCTCAAACGAGGAATTATTGGCGATGACACAGACGGACATATTGATGATCTTGCAAGGTTTGTAGATGATCAAACCATTGTGACGTGCGTAGAAAATGATCAGGAGGATGCCAACGCAACAATTTTAGAGGAAAACTGGATGCGTTTGAAACAATACTCCAAAGAGCGGGGACATGCTTTCAATGTGATCCGGCTTCCGATGCCGGGAAAGATTTTTTCGGAAAATGGAGATCGCCTACCTGCGAGTTATGCTAATTTTTATATCGCCAATCAAGTGGTTTTGCTTCCGGTCTTTGATCATCCTCATGATAAACCCGTGCTTGAGTTGTTTGAAGAGCTTTTCCCAAGCCGCAAGGTCATTCCTTTGGACTGCCGCTCCTTGATCCATGGTTTAGGTGCTCTCCACTGCGTCACTCAACAGGAACCAGCTTGAGACATTAAGTAATTTCGGGTCTTTCCGATTCTCTGGGTATGGAAACCAAGCCAGTCAGTAAGTCCTCATCTTTGATTTGCCGCATTTGGGCCGGCGTGTATCTGCCTCTTCCATGCATTTTTTTTCTGATGATCCTCATGGTATTGGGAAATCAACCTCAAATCCTTTCTCAAGCAAACGCCCGTCAGAAGTTTTTCTTTTATGCTCTTCTGTTTTGGCCAGTTGTGGCATTTCTTTTTTATAAAAAACTGCGGCTTGCTTCGATCCTGGATGTCATGAAAAAACTTCTATGGAATCAGAAAAATTTCAGAACTGGAAAATGGTTCCTAATGTTGGGGGTGCTTCTTCATCTGCTGTTAAATGTAGCGGGTCTTTTTATTTCCCATCAAGTGCCACCCTTGTTATGGATTTTAGTGCTTATTCTCGGACAAGTTGGCTTTTTTTCTTTTTTGAGCGCTCGACTCATTTTGGATTCTGAGCGTGAAGGGATTCAGATGGGTGTTTTGCGCATGCTAACTCAGGTGGTATTGGTTTGCGGGAAAGGAGCGATGATTTTAATAGGAATCCAAGTGATTTTGCTTTATCTGGGATTATGGCCGCAGCTTACAGCGCTTTCTTTACCAGAAGTCCTGAAATCTCTCCAGCAGTTGGGATGGATTCATCATATTCTAAGAGGCGTATTATTTGTGTACGGAGGTATTTTTGCCGGGGTGAATTTGCTTTACGGTTTATTTTCCTGGATACTTATTCAGATCTTGTTGCCAGGGCTAGCGTTTTGGAAAGCGGTGGAAGGAGATTCGAAAGCACAAACGCCCAAAAATTAAGCTGCCTGTTTTTCTAATTTCTCAAAAGTTTCACTGACATTCACACGCCGTGTTCCGGGCGGAACGGGAATGGACCATGAATCTGTGGCAAGTTTCGGCGTAAAATCAAATTGACCAAACTTTAATACGGTTTTGCGCGGTAAAGCCGAACGCCCTTTTTCAGAATATTCTAGAAGCTCCACGGTTTGAGGAAATCGGTATTTTTCTTTTTTGGACAGGCCTTGTTTTTTAATGAATTGATAATCCGATCTTAAAATCGCAACCCATTCTTTCCCATCCGGACGGTAATAAGTCTCTCTCAGCAGATCACCTTCGGCGGAAACATGCACTCTTCTTTTGAGATAGCGCGTAGCATGCCATTTGCTTTTGACTGCTAATTTGAATCCTTCCGCATCCTGAGCCTCAATACGAGTATTATCTTTGGGAACCGGAGCAAACTTCAACGCGTGATAAAGAGCCAAAGGTTTGATGACGGTATGTAAATCCGGGGCATCTTCCAAATCAAAAATAGACCCTGTGTAAAGTGTGCCGGCTTCAGGTTGATAAAATTCAAAATTCCGGTCTTCGGCCTTGAAGGCAAACAGCAGCTGTTTTTTTGATCCAACGCAAAGCAGCATTAATCGCTCATTTAAACGCTCAAACGCAAGCTGCCCATCGCAAGTAGCCGGCTTGCCCGAATCAGGGTTTGTGGTTTGATACTGGACACGCGCTTTGAATGAAATCCATGAGCCATGGCGCTGCTGGATCAGTTGGTTGGCTTCTTCAATGGTTGTGATGCAAAAAGCAGGTGATGGGTTCAGTGAAAATAAACACACGAAACCAAAGAAAAAAGTTCGAAGCAGTTTCATTTTAGAGATATTTCAGGGTTGTTCGGTTTCGGATTTTTCCGACAATATTTTCTGCGTATAAAAAATCCGTTCTAAGGCTGTCCAATGCGTACCAATTAAAAGAATCCACAAACAAAGCGGCATGAGCGGCCAAATGAGGGAGCCCAGGGCTGTAATAATGATGCGTTCCGGGCGCTCAAAAATGCCGACCGGGCAGGATTGAATCAAGGTTTCCGCGCGGGACTTGGCGTAACTGGTAACAAACGCACCGAGCAAGATACCGAGACTGATGAGAAGCCAGGTTCCCTGATTATCACGCGCGAAAAAAAGAGCAATGCCTCCAAAAATAAAAAAATCTGAATAGCGGTCGATGGTGGAATCTAAAAAAGCTCCGAATAAAGATGCGCGGTTGGAGCGGCGCGCCAGAGGACCGTCGAGCATGTCGGCTAAGGAAGCCACAATCAAGACAATGCCGCCTAAAAAGAAAGCCCCCGTAGCATAAATACAGAAAGCAAGAAAACTGAGCATGAGTCCGAAAAAAGTCAGCTGATTGGGGGTGATGCCTTGTTGATTTAAAAAATCAGCAGCTTGATTGAGCTTATTCTCAATTTTTGGATAAACAATTTTTCGCAGCATGAAGAAATCCTTTCACGTAGGGTTACGAAATTATATCACTCAGCTTCTTCTTGGGAAAGGGCAGTGCGTGTGATAAACTTCAAAAATTAAAGTAACCGGTAACCAGTAACCGGTTACCAGGAACCGCTCCATGGAGTATCGGGTTACTGGTAACTGGTGACTGGTTTCTTTCATCATTGATTTAGGAAATCCCATGCCAACCATTGAAGAGTTTTCAAAATTTGAATTCCGCATCGCAGAAATTATGGACGTCCAACCTCACCCCAATGCGGACCGCCTTTATGTCCTTCAGGTCAAAGTGGGGGAGACCACCAAGCAGCTTGTTGCTGGCATCCGCAAGTTTTACGGAGTGGATGAGCTTAAAGGAAAAAAAGTCGTGATCGTGGATAATCTGGATCCTGCAGTCATTCGCGGAGTGGAATCTCGCGGAATGATTCTTGCGGCTTCCGATGAAACCGATTTGACTTTAATTACGCCTGAAAGACCCATCACTGTAGGCGCAAAAGTTAAGTAACTTTCGGGATTGAATAGCGATCGATACGGAACTCGAAAATTTCGCGCTCTATCTTGTCAACTTATCCGGCTTATGTTAGGATTCCGGCCTCATGAAACCTGCTCTGACTAAAAAGCAAATGCTCGCTGATTTTCGGCCATTTAAGGCTTGGCGATACAATCTGGACAAAGTTCAGATTGGTCAAGTCGTGGCACCTCCCTATGATGTGATTTCTCCTGAAGAACAAAAAGCACTTTATGCCCGGGATCCTTTTAACTGTATTCGGTTAATCTTGAATCAAGAAGAAGCTGCGGATGGGGACAGCCATAATCGTTATACTCGGGCCAGAGATTTTTTTAAAGAGTGGCAAAAGACCGGCATTTTGACTCAGGAAAGTAAGCCCAGCATTTATTACTATCGCCAGACTTTCAAGCATCCGATCACTGGAGAAAAACGCGAGCGTTCTGCTTTGCTGGGACGTTTGAAATTAGAAGATTTTGACAAGCGGGTCGTGATTCCACATGAAAAAACGCTTTCGCGTCCGCGTGCTGACCGCCGCCGGCTTTTAGAAACAACTCGTACCAATTTTTCTCCGGTATTTGGGCTTTACGAATACGATCACGGCCAAAACCACGCACTTCAATCGCTTGTGGCTGGGCCCGCGCTTTTTGAAACTGAGGATGATCAAAGAGTGAGGCATGCTTTATGGCGCGTGGATGACCCTGCTACGATCGAAGGAATTCATCTGGGGCTTTCCAATCAGAGGATCTATATTGCGGATGGCCACCACCGGTACCAAACCGCTTTGGAATACTCTAAAGAGCAGCGTCAAGTGCGCGGAGTTTCTGAGGATGTGGAATTAGATTCGGATTTTGTCTTGATGGCGCTTGTCCATTTTTACGATCCCGGACTTTTGATCCTGCCCACGCATCGAATGGTACTTCCTTTCAATGGATACAATTCCGCGCAATGCTTGAAAAAACTCGAGCCTATTTTCAATGTAGAGATGCTGAGTTTTGAAGCGATTCAAAAGAAAATGCATCAATCCGCGGGATCTTCCAATCGCGAAATTCAAATCGGACTCTACTTTGAGGATGGGAAAACTGCGCTTTTGACCTTGCAAGACCGTGAAGAAGCTAGAAAAAAAATGCCGCAAGATAAAGCAGATCTTTGGTATGATCTTGATGTCTCCTTAGTGAGTCATTTGATTCTTGGGCGTCTCTGGGGAATCCCTGAAGATCATTGGGAATCTCAAATTCGTTACACTCACTCGACCGAAGAAGCGCTTCGTGCTGTGCGCGAAAAGAAAGTTGCGGTTTCGTTCTTTTTAAATGCTCCAAAAGTTGAAATTTTAAGAGATATGGGTAAGGCTAAAGAGCTCATGCCTCAAAAATCGACTTATTTTTATCCCAAACTGGCGAGCGGACTTCTCTTTAACCAGTTTGAAGTGTAATCGAATTTTTTAAGCCTAGCACAACCAACATTTGAGTCTCTTCAGGGACGGTTCTCTTTTGGAGAACCGTCCCTGAAAGCAGAGTTAGGATTGAAATACAATGGACATCAAATACCCCAAAAATTCCTCCCAAGGTCCGAATATGCCGCCTCTCCAACCTCGCCATCTCATGGCCATCGGAGCTCTTTTGCTCCTGTTGACCGGAGCTGGAAGTATTTTTTATCAAGTGGATCAGGATGAAGCAGGAGTGGTTCAAAGATTTGGAAAATTTGTTCGTACGACCCAACCAGGTCTTCACACTAAAATTCCTTTTGGAGTTGAAACTGTCAAATTGATTAAGGTCACGCACGTTTTTAAAGAGGAATTTGGATTTCGAACGGTTTCTGCCGGTGTCCGTTCCATTTATGCGGGCAGAGATGATGAAGATGACGGGAAAAGGGTTCGCGGATCCGACCCTTTTATTGAAGAATCTCTGATGTTAACCGGAGATCTCAATGTTGCTGTCGTTGAGTGGATTGTCCAGTACACCATTAAAGATCCTGTGGAGTACGCTTTTAGAATTCGGGACGCGCGCGAAACTTTACGGAATATGTCTGAGGCTGTCATGCGTCTTGTGGTTGGAGATCACACGATTAGCGAAGTACTCACGAGCGGCCGCGAAGAGATTCAAAAAGAAGTTGAGAAAAAATTGCAGGAAATTCTGGATAGCTATCAATCTGGCATTTCCATTCGTAATGTCATTTTACAGGAAGTCATTCCTCCAAATGAAGTCAAACCCTCCTTTAATGAAGTGAACGAAGCGCGTCAGGAAAAGGAAAAGCTCGTGAACCAGGCCTGGGCTGAATATAACAAAATTATTCCTAAGGCCAAGGGCGAGGCCGAACAGCAAATCCGAAATGCCGAAGGTTACGCGGTTGAAAGAATCAATGAAGCCAAGGGAGATGCGGAACGTTTTGATCTTACCTTGGAGGCATACAAAAAATTTCCGGATGTTACGCGCAGGCGTCTTTACTTAGAAATGATCAGCAAAGTTTATCCAAATCTTCAAGACAAACTGATTTTGGATCAGGATCAGCGCGGAATTCTTCCCATGCTGGATCTGAATCAGAAAAAATCCCCTGCGGAGGCGGCGTCATGAAACAGAGTACAACCGCCCTATTAATCGTCGTTCTTTCGATTTTTGGAATTGTGGTGATCAACAGCGCGTATACCGTGGGTGAGACCGAGCAGGCTGTGATCACTCAATTTGGAGAGCCCATTGGACAACCGATTCAAGATGCCGGGCTTCACTGGAAAACGCCTTTTGTACAGCTCGTGCACAAATTTGACAAACGCATTTTGGAATGGGATGGCTATCCTTCTGAAGTTCCAACTCAAGATAAGAAGTTTATTTGGGTGGATGCAACAGGGCGCTGGAGAATTCAGGATCCTCTTAAATTTTTTCAAACCATGCACAATGAACGCAATGCTCAGTCGCGTCTTGATGACATCATGGACGGAATTACGCGTAATCGCATTACCCAGTACAATCTTTCTGATATTGTTCGAAGTTCGAACCGTATTTTAGAAATCGAAGCTACGGCGGATGATATTCGGGTGGATACGGAGTACGACAAAATTAAAATCGGCCGTGATGAAATAACACGCCAGATTTTAACTGAGGCGCGTACGATTGTGAAAGAACTTGGCATTGAATTGATCGATCTGCGCATCAAACGCATCAATTACATTGATCGCGTGCTTCAAAAAGTTTATGAGCGCATGATTTCTGAAAGAAAGCGGGCTGCCGAAGAACTGCGCTCTGAGGGTATGGGAATCAAGGCTGAAGTCGAAGGACGTCGACAGAAGGAACTCAAGCGAATCACCTCTGAGGCCTATGAAAAATCTCAAAAGATCCACGGAGAAGCGGATGCGGCCGCCACCAGTATTTATGGAGCCGCGTATTCCAAAGATCCTGAATTTTATGGTTTTATGAGTACGCTTGAAAAATATCCAGCTTCACTTCAGAACGGGCGGCTGGTATTGACCACAAACAGTGATTTTCTCAAGTATCTGAAAAACGCCGAAGCAAAATCCTGAGACTTCAGGCCTTAGGCTGGTTTCATGTTAACGCCTTGGATCCAACGCATTGCTTCCTCAAGGGATCCTTTTCAGGTTTACCAGAACCTCTCACAAACTTCTAAAACCTCTTTTTTTCTAGACAGCCCTCAGTATCAGGAACCGGATCAGCGATTTTCTCTTTTGGGTGCGGCTCCCTCATTAGAACTTGTCCTTACGGAAAAAAAACTTCGAATCTCAGGTGAGACGAATCAAACTGTGGCAAAGACCGAATTTTTTCCTGTGCTGCGCCGTCTGCTTCGGTCGCATCAAATCGCTAAAATATCTTCTGCTAAAAAATGCGGCATTCCTTTTATCCCAGGAGCTTTGGTAGGCTATTTCGCTTACGAATTTGTAGCAGATCTTGAACGTATCCATTTCCGAAAAAAGAAAACAGAAGATAACACCCGAGCGCATTTGGGTCTTTACCGTGATCTGATTTTATTTGATCACCGTCAAAAAGCCTATTTTCTTTGTGTTCTTGCCAAGAAAGGAGAAAGAGCGGCTGAGATAGAGTCGCGTCTTTCTCATCTTCAAAAGCAAGTGGAGTCGACGTCATCGAATGCCAGCAAATCCATGTTCAAACTTCATGGATTTCGTGCGGAAACGAGCAGAGAGGAATTCGCGAGAAAGGTTCAAAAAGCAAAAAATTACATTGCGGCAGGGGATATTTATCAGGCCAATCTCTCACAGCGTTTTCTTTTTGAGTATCAGGGAGATCCCCTTGAGATTTACGCCAGGCTTAGGGAAATCAACCCCTCACCGTTTGCCTCTTTTTTGAGATTCGGAAATCGTTTTATTGTTTCTTCTTCGCCTGAACGCTTGATTCGTAAGCGCGGATATATTTGCGAAACGCGGCCCATTGCAGGAACTCGCCCTCTTCGCGTCTCTTCAGGGACGGTTCTCCAAAAGAGAACCGTCCATGGAAGGACTATCGAGCAGGAACTATTAGCCAATGAAAAAGAGCGGGCCGAACACATCATGCTCGTAGATCTTGAAAGAAATGACCTTGGTCGTGTCTGCAATTACCGATCCGTCCAAGTGGAGGAGATGATGACCACGGAAAGATATTCTCACGTGGTTCATATTGTTTCAAAAATTACAGGAAAACTCCGCGAGGACAAAGACGGACTTGATTTGGTTCGGGCCATGTTTCCTGGCGGCACAATTACAGGATGTCCCAAGATACGTTGCATGGAAATTATCGATGAGCTTGAGAAATCCTCACGAGGGATTTACACGGGCTCCATCGGGTATCTTGGATTTGACGGTGATCTAGATCTCAATATCGTGATTCGCACTTTGGTGCTTGAAAAAAATAAGGGTGTGCTTCAGGTCGGAGCCGGAATTGTTTATGATTCGGATCCACGCAAGGAATATGAAGAAACACTCCACAAAGCCGAGGCTCTCGTGGAAGCCTTGGCATTTGCGAGTCAATCATGAAGTTTTCCGTGTATTCCAAGGGAAAAAAAATCCCAGGCCATTTTTTTCTCAAAAAGTTTCATGATGATGAAGAAATCGGGGTTTTTGAGAGCTTGCGCACTTACCCGAGAGGAAAGATTTTTCGCGAAAAAGAGCACCTGACGCGCTTTAAAGAATCTTTGCAAACTCTGGCAAATTTACATGCTTTTTCATCAGCAGAGTTGAGCCGGGAACTGCATTTGGCACTGAACGCTTATACCAAGGAATCCGGGAAGCGAGACAAAACTGCGGAGTATTTTTTGCGGCTTAGTTTTTGGCAGGATCAAATTTTTGTCATGGTGGGAACGCGCCAGCATCCGGAATCGATTTATCAAAATGGAGTAACGCTTTCCACGTCTCCGGTAAGGCGCACGTTTACCAATGCTCAATCCGCACAGGTTAAGACGTCCGCTTATCACAATGCCTTTCTTGCGAGTCTTGAAATCAAACCCGAAGACACCTATGAATGGATCTTTTTGGATGCGCAAGGTTACGTGACAGAGGTGCGCATTGGAAATCTTTTTGTTGTTCGCAACGGAATACTTTTAACTCCGCCTGAAGACGGAATCTTGAATGGCGTGACCCGTGGGGTTGTGCTAGAATGCGCCCTCCGGAACCGGCTCAGGGTGCAGGAAATTCCTCTTACCCGGCATGAGATTTTTAATGCCCAAGAAGCGTTTCTGACCAATACATCCTGGCAAATACTGCCTGTTTCCAAACTAGATGGGCGGCGGATCGGGTCCTCGGTTCCCGGCCCGGTAACGTCTCTCCTTCAGAAAACCTTTCGAGATATCGTTCAGGAAGAGTGTTTATGAAAGCCGTCAAAATCAAACGTGCACTGCTTAGTGTTTCCGATAAAACCAATCTCATTCCATTTGCCAGAATTTTAGAGCAGAACAAAGTCGAGATGATCTCTACAGGCGGTACATTGCAGTCGCTGAAAGCGGTTGGGATCCCCGTCACTGCCATTGATCAAGTCACAGGATTTCCCGAAATGCTGGATGGCCGCGTAAAAACGCTTCATCCCAAGATCCACGGAGGACTGCTTTTTCGCCGCGATAAAGAGGACCACGTGAAGCAAGCCAAGTCGCACGGCATTGAGGCCATCGATCTTGTGGTGGTGAATCTTTATCCTTTTGAAAAAGTAACGCTGGATCCTGAAGTGGAACTTGAAACTGCGATTGAGAATATTGATATTGGCGGACCCTCGATGCTGCGCTCAGCGGCCAAGAATTTTGATTCGGTCACCGTGATTTGTGATCCGGCAGATTATCTTGAGGTGATGGAAGAACTCAAGACTCACAAAGGGAGTATTTCAGGAGAGCTTCGAAAAAAATTAGCCATCAAAGTTTTTGAGCGGACTTCAAATTATGACCGCGCTATTTTTGAATTTTTTTCAAGTCGTACCAAGTCGAAAGAATCAGATAACAAAAACTCTGCACTCCCTCAGGAAATTTCACTTCATCTTGTAAAGGACCAGGAGCTTCGTTACGGTGAAAATCCGCACCAGCGTGCCGCGCTTTATCTTCGCAAAAATGATTCCTCTCCGTGGAAGTTTGAGCAGCTTCACGGTAAAGAGCTTTCCTTCAATAATATTTTGGATCTTGAAGCAGCCATGGACGTGGTCTCAGAGTTTGAGGCGCCGGCCGCATGCGTGATCAAACACAATAATCCTTCAGGGATTTCAGAGAACCAGGATCTTTCCAAAGCCTTGGTGGAAGCTATTCAATGCGATGCGCTTTCCGCTTTTGGCGGCATCATTGGGATCAACCGTCCGTGCGATCTCAAGATTGCGGAAACGGTCTTGAAAGAACTGCATTTTTTTGAAGTGTTCGTGGCTCCTTCTTTTTCTGAGGAGGCACTTCAGAAATTGAAAGAACGCAAAAATCTCCGGATTATCCAAACCGGAACCATGCCGGATGCTTCGGGTTTTGACTATCGGCATCTTCGAGCAGGAGTGTTGCTGCAGGACCGGGATGCATCACTTCGGACACGTGTCAAAGAGCTCAAGAAAAATCTCAAAGTGGTGACCAAGACTCAGCTCAAATCCTCTGAGATTGAAGATCTTCTTTTCGCCTTCAAGTGTGTGAAGGTTGTGAAATCCAACGCGATTGTTTTTACGCAGGGACGTAAAACGGTTGGGATTGGCGCTGGCCAAATGTCTCGTGTGGATTCGGTCGAAATCGCCTGTAAAAAAGCAGGAGCTCAAACGCGTGGTGCGATGATGGCAAGCGACGCTTTTTTCCCCATGCCGGATTCCATTGATGCGGCCCACGCAAACGGCATTCGGGCCATTATCCAGCCCGGAGGTTCAGTTCGTGACGCGGATGTGATTGCGGCTTGTGATCAGTACGGAATTGCGATGGTCTTTACAGGCGAACGTCATTTCAAACACTGAGTTTGCGATGAGCTTCCCAAGCTCCTGGAACTTTTAGCTATCATGAACTTCACTCAGTCGCTTCAATACTTGGATCGCTTCCTGAATTACGAAAGGATTCTCCACCTTCAACAAAATCGCGTGTGGAATCTTGCGCGCATGAAAAGACTGCTTCAGCATTTAGGGCATCCTGAGAAAAAAATTTTCCCGGTCATTATTGCAGGCACCAAAGGTAAAGGATCCACGGGATATTTTCTCGAACAAATCTTGATTGCGTCTGGAGTTCGCACAGGTTTTTATTCTTCTCCGCATCTCGAAAGCCCTACGGAGCGAATCCGTTTGCAAGGGGAAACGATTTCGTCCTCAGCGTGGACTCAGTCGTTAATCCGAATCAAAAGGTTGCTTGAGAAAGTTCGGCTTCCAAAATCCTTAGGGCAAATTACGTATTTTGAAATTCTGACTCTGCTTGCCATCCAGACATTTGCGGAGCACAAAATCGAAATCGGGATTTTTGAAGTGGGCTTGGGTGGACGCTTGGATGCCACGAATGCGGTGCAAGCACCTTTAGCGATTCTTACCTCCATGAGTTTGGATCACGAAAAAATTCTAGGAAATACAGTTGAAAAAATTGCAGCTGAAAAAGCGGGTGTGATCCATGCCCGCTCTGAAGTGATTACGGGAGCCCAGCCCTCTTCGGTGATGCGCGTTTTTCAAAACAAAGTTCGTGAGACAAAAAGCCGGCTTTGGAAAGCAAAGCCCTGGACGCAATCCCGCTTAGGTCTTCATGGAAAATTTCAGCAGAAAAATGCAGGCCTTGCAGTGTGCGCTGCAAAAGTGCTCCGTCAAAAGTGGAAATGGGAGATTTCTGAAAAAGCGATTCGAAAAGGATTGGCTCATGGTCAATGGCCCGGTCGATTGGAGAGTATGGGCCAAAATCCAGCCATTCTTTTAGACGGGGCACACAACCCAGCATCTGTGCGTGAGCTGGTTCATTATTTACAACAAACCGCTCCGCATCAACGCTCGCTTTTAATTTTTGGTACGTCCCGGGATAAGAATTATCAGGAAATGCTCAAAATTCTCTCGGGTTACTTTCGAGAGATGATCGTCACGCAAGCTCCAAACTCGCGCGCGTGTGATGTGGCGGATGTGATCCAGGCTGCTCGACCCTACTTTGATGTTCTTTTCCCCACCGGATCCATCGCATCCGCATGTCAGATGGTTAAAAAACTTGCGGCCAATTATGATTCGATCGTGGCTACAGGATCGTTTTATTTAATCGGTGAAATGCGTGGGCTTTGTTCTTCTCATCGAGTCGTCCCAAGGAGCCATCATCATGGCTAAAATTCGGCTGGAGGATACGATCGCCGCACTTGCCACGCCTGCAGGTGAAGGCGGCATCAGCGTGATTCGTTTAAGCGGTCCGCAGGCATTTTCAATCGCGGAGAAAATGTTTCGTTTGAAAACCGGAAAAGTTTTAAGCGCTTGTGCTCCGCAGACCGTTCATTTTGGTGAAGTGATCAACGGCCAAGGGGAAGTCCTGGATCAGGCTCTTGCGTCTCTTTTTCGAACGCCGCATTCTTTTACTGGAGAAGATGTGATCGAAATTTCAGTTCATGGAGGCATGATCGTGACCCGGAAGGTACTAGAACTGATTTATCACACAGGCGCGCGTCCTGCTGAGCCCGGGGAATTTACCCGCCGTGCTTTTATCAACGGGAAAATCGATCTCACGCAGGCCGAAGCAGTGTTGGATTTAATCAAAGCAAGGAGCGATCGGGCTCTTGAAGCTGCTACTCACCAGCTTGCCGGCAAACTTTCAAAAATTTTTCGATCGCTCAAAGACGAACTCATGAAAATGTACGCTCACATGGAAGCGTTTCTTGATTTTCCGGAAGAGGATCTTGAGATTTTTTCTGACACTCGTTTTCATCAAAAGTTTCAAGATCTCGCGCATGAAATGGAAAAACTGATTGCAGGATTTAAGCGGGGAATTTTGATCCGCGAAGGAACCACGCTTGCGCTTGTCGGGAAAAGAAATGCAGGGAAATCGTCGCTTTTTAATGCCTTACTCGCCCGGGACCGAGCGATTGTCTCTGAAGTGCCTGGAACCACACGGGATGTTTTGGAAGAGGGGATAGAAATTCAAGGGTGGTATTTGCGTTTACTCGATACTGCCGGACTGGCGCAATCTTCCGGAGATTCTGTGGAGAGAATCGGGATGGAGCGTACGCGTCAAACGCTGGAACGCACAGGAATTTTTATCTTTGTTTTAGACGCGTCTCACGCCTGGGATCACGAAGATGATTATGTGCTCGAGCATATTCCTGAAGATAAAACCCTTTGTGTGGTGATGAATAAATCAGATCAACCGCAGCGCATAAATCCTAAAATCGTTTGCGAGAAAACGCGCGGCGCAAAATCAGTTTGTTTGTCTGCAGTAACACGAGAAGGATTGGATCAGCTGGAAAATTTAATCGCAGAACTTCTTCGTTCCGGGCCAAGTGAAATTGAAAGTGAACAAGTGACGCGGCTTCGTCACAAAAACGGACTTGAGCGTGCGCTAAAAGCACTCCAAAAATCGGAGCAAGCTTTTCTGAGACGGGAATCACTGGATCTTGTGATCTTAGATTTGAAACAAGCGCTTGATGAAATGAAAGAACTGATCGGAGAAATTTACAGCGAAGATTTACTTGATGTTATTTTTTCAGAATTCTGCATTGGGAAATAAAAAATCAATTTCAGGTTTAAATTGGTGACAGAAAAATCTGCAATCGGAGCCAGTAAACCTAAAAAAGCGCAGCGTCAAGAAGATATTTTAAAAACCGAAAAAAATAGTTCAAATTTTCTTTTGACAGCACCCAATGCTTTGAATAGAATTCCATGCACACGAAAAAAGTAGTGCGGTTTAAGACGGATTTATTTTAGAAGTTGACCCAATTTTAAGCGCTCGAGTTAAGGGCGCGAATGCGGAATAAGCATGAAGCAAATGCCGCGGTCAGGTTGCAAAAAAAGGATAGTTTCGGTTTATCCGAAGCTATCCTTTTTTTCCCCTGAAATAGGTTAAAGCTTCTTAAAAAGTTTAATTTTAAACCCCTGCTTTGATCCGTGAGTCCATCAGATAAAACTTCATTTGATTGGCAGAAAATCCAATGATTAAATTGGAGGATAGTTCTCAAAGATCATTCTAGTGAAACAACTTAGGGTGTCCGTTCCTTCCTTATAGAATCGGGGAAAAATTTACTCAAGATAAAATTGGAATTGACGAACTATCCTCTGAAGGCACTAGATGTTGTAGCTTGTTGTAATTGAAGCCCAATATGTTGTTATACCTTTAATAAGAATTAAAAAAGTCTTAAATCAAAAAAGAACCCTCTTGGAGCCAGTATGAGTACAAAAACCACAAAGACAATAAAGAGTGCACGCAGAGAAGAATCCTCGCATGGAACTGGAATCACTCTTGAACGCTACTTCACAAAGCCTGGCATCTCTCCTTTAGAGGAAATTACTTATGCCCGCCGTAACTCGGTGATCACGAATCCTGACGGATCTGTTGTATTTGAAATGAAAAACGTGGAGGTTCCTGAAGATTGGAGCCAGCTGGCCACTGATATTATTGTTTCTAAATATTTCCGCAAAGCAGGTGTTCCTGGAGTCGGGCACGAAAATAGTGCCAAGCAAGTGGTTTATCGTATTGCTCACGCGATTCGATTAGCAGGAGAAGAATTCGGTGGATATTTCAAATCAAAAGAAGAAGCCCAGGTTTTTGAAGATGAACTGCTTCATTTACTCATTACTCAGAAATGCGCGTTCAATTCTCCGGTGTGGTTCAATTGCGGACTGTATCAGGAATATAAAATCCCTGGAAGCGGTGGAAACTGGTACTGGGACCCCTTGACTCAGGAAGTTCAGCAAACCACAGATGCTTATTCTCACCCTCAGTGCTCAGCATGCTTTATTCAAGCGGTTGAAGACGATCTCATGTCAATTTTTGATTTGATCAAAGCTGAGGCTCGTCTCTTTAAATATGGTTCTGGAACAGGGACTAATTTCTCCAAGATCCGCGGACATCAGGAAAAACTCTCAGGTGGCGGCACATCGTCAGGTCTCATGTCCTTTCTTGAGGTTTTAGATCGCGGAGCTGGCGCGACAAAATCAGGAGGAACAACTCGCCGCGCAGCCAAAATGGTCTGCTTGGATATGGATCACCCTGAAATTGTGGATTTCATTAATTGGAAAGTGAAAGAAGAAGCCAAGGCGCGCATTTTGATTAAAGCAGGATATTCCTCAGATTTTAATGGAGAGGCCTACCATACGATTTCCGGTCAGAACTCGAATAACTCTGTGCGTATCTCTGACAAATTTATGGAAGCTTACATTAATGATCAGGATTGGCAGACGATTTTTCGCACCACGGGAGCTATTGGAAATACGTACAAGGCTAAGGACCTTATGGATCAGATTGCTAAAGCAGCTTGGGCTTGTGCAGATCCAGGCGTGCAGTTTGATACCACTATCAATGATTGGCACACCTGCTCGAATTCCGGCCGAATCAATGCTTCCAATCCTTGCTCAGAATACATGTTTTTGGATGACACAGCTTGTAACCTCGCTTCGATTAATCTGATGAAATACCTTCATGCCGATGGCTCTTTTGATATTGAAGGCTATCGCCATACGGTTCGTGTTTTTATCACAGCCATGGAAAT
>CAZOOM010000014.1:27397-35321 GCA_964581425.1 uncultured bacterium
CCCACAGAAAAAATGGCGCGCAACAGTCATCAGTATCGCACGCTCGGACTTGGGTATGCCAATCTCGGAACCATGCTTATGGTAAAGGGAATTCCTTACGATAGTCCCGCGGCACTTGCAACAGCTGCAGCGCTTACCGCAATTCTGACCGGACATTCTTATAAGGTTTCTGCAGAAATTGCGGCGTCCAAGGGGCCTTTCCCAGGTTACGCGCAAAATCAAGAGCCCATGCTTCGTGTGATCCAAAAACACAGAGCAGCAGCTTACAATATTTCTCAGGAACATTGCCCGACTGAGCTTTTTGAAGCCGCTACTGAAGATTGGGATGAAGCGCTGGAAGCTGGAAAACAACACGGCTACCGCAATGCCCAGATGACGGTGCTCGCTCCAACTGGAACCATCGGTCTTTTGATGGATTGCGACACCACGGGAATTGAGCCTGATTTTGCGCTTGTGAAATTTAAAAAGCTCGCAGGCGGCGGTTATTTCAAGATTATTAACCAATCCGTGCCTCAGGCATTGGAAAATCTCGGATATTCTCCGGCAGAAATTCAGGACATCATTGAGTACATTAAGGGAACAGGACGTCTTGAGGGTTCACCGTGGATCAATCCTCAATCACTTGCAGATAAAGGATTTTCAGCGCAGGATTTGGCAAAAGTTCAAGCGGTTCTTCCAAGCGTGTTTGAACTGAAGCTTGCATTTACTTCCTGGGTGCTTGGCGAAAAAACCCTCGAAGGTCTTGGATTCAAACAAGAGGAATATCGTAAAGCAGATTTCAATCTCTTGGACCGTCTCGGATTTTCAAAAGCAGAAATTGAAGAAGCTAGCAATGTCATTTGTGGCATGATGACCATTGAAGGCGCCCCTCACTTAAAAGCAGATCATCTTCCGGTTTTTGATTGCGCGAATCAATGCGGTAAAACCGGTAAACGATTTATTGAGCCTATGGCCCATGTGCGTATGATGGCTGCCGCTCAGGCGTTTATTTCCGGAGCTATTTCCAAGACCGTGAATCTTCCTAATGAAACTACGGTTGAAGAAATCAAAAGAATTTACGTGGAATCCTGGAAAATGGGGCTCAAGGCTGTGGCGCTTTATCGCGATGGCTGTAAAGCTTCTCAACCTCTCAATACCACATCAGATGATCACAAGACTGAAACTGCTGAAAATAAAAAGAATGCAGCCACGGCCGCAGTCTCTCAGCCCCCAGTGCTTCGCAGGAAGAAACTTCCCAAGAAGCGTCAGGGGATTACGGTGGAAGCGCGTATCGGAGGTCAAAAAGTCTATCTTCGAACGGGTGAGTACAATGATGGGAAGCTCGGTGAAATCTTTATTGATGCTCACAAAGAGGGAGCGGCCTTCCGTTCCATCATGAACTGCTTCGCGATTTCAGTGTCGCTCGGACTTCAGTACGGTGTTCCTCTTGAAGAATTCGTCAACGTTTTTACGTTTACGCGTTTTGAACCTCAGGGAACTGTGGATCATCCCAATATCAAGTACTCGACTTCCATTGTGGACTATATTTTCCGCGTGCTTGGAATGGAGTATCTTGGCCGCACGGATTTTATCCAAGTGCCGCCTGATCCTTCTGAACTTGAGTGCAATAAGAACAAAGAGGGTTGCTGCAAATCTGCAGAAGAAGTTTTCAAGCATGAAATGGAAAAATCTTCGAATGCCAAAAGCGGCAATGGTCACAGCACCCTAGAGATGCCTGCAACCGAAGCAGCAGGTCCCTTGAGTCGAGTCGCTGTCAATCCAGCAAAATCAGCAGGGCATGATGTGCTTGACGAACACCTTTCTCAGATGATGGGAGATGCGCCTTTTTGCTCAAGCTGCGGCCACGTGACGGTGCGAAACGGTTCCTGCTACAAATGCCTCAATTGTGGAAATAGTATGGGGTGTTCGTAAGAGATGATCAGGAGATCAGACGGAGAGTGCTGATTTTTTGACAACGCGTAAGTGATATTTCAAAATTAGCGGTAAGCGTAAAGCGTTTAGAAGCAATCGTATAATCTGAACGCCTATCGCTTACCGCTTTTTGCATTTCAAAAAGTGGCGGAGAGGTAGGGATTCGAACCCTAGAGACCCTTGCGGGCCTAACGGTTTTCGAGACCGCCGCATTCGACCACTCTGCCACCTCTCCATAAAGGAAATATTGCGAAATGAGTGAGCGAATTCTACAGGAGTCGGTGAGAAGCTTCAAGGGTGAGGAACAAAAATGCATAATGTTGGTGGAGTGGGTACTATCGGCCTTACAACATCATTCATACGGAACCCTTCGAAACGCTCAAGGAAGCCAAACACAAATAAAATTATATAAGTCCATGACAGGTTGCAGAAGAATAAACAATCACACTCCTTGTTGGCACGCACCCAAGCGGTATAGGATATGAAGAAAATATTAATCATGATAATGGCAACATTCTTACTGACGTCTGTCGGTTGTGGTCCGGATCAGCCGATTCAATTTACTATTAAAACCGACAAGGAAATCTATGAGGTGGGGGATCCGATAAATCTTGAATTGAACATAAAAAATATCGGCGATAAAGCAGTTAGAGTCTATTCGCCCGATTATTGGGGAGTGAGCGAGATAATCGTTACAAATTCTGAGGGCCGTATTTTAAAACCTAAAGGAGTCAAAGTTGAGCGAGGGTATTTTGAATCTTTTATGAATATTCCTCCTCATGAATCACGCAGCCATCTATTTAATAATCTTGAGTGGTTCCATTGTGGTGGAGCTTGGATTTTTGCCGATGGTGCACAACTTTCTCCCGGGCGTTATCAAATATATGCGACTATTACGAATCCACCTGCCGATAAATGTGATAGCGGCAAAAGGTTTGAGGAAACGGATTTATCAGGCACGCTCACTTCCAATACCATTACCATCAAGGTTACGGCAAAAAGTGAGACTGCAGATTCTCCTGCTGAAAAAACTATTTAGGAATTTTTGTTAAACCAGAAGATTACCCTCCAGGCAAATTTACACGCGAGTAAATTTGACACCAGTCAAAAATCACCGAATCGATTACCTTCCTCAAAGGGTTGGTTTAATCAAGGATTGAATGAGTGAGAGGGTTTACAAGTTTGCAGGGGTGGGAGTGAGCGCACAGTTTCAGATACTCGCATACACGGTCACTCGCATACTATGATTAGACAAACCATAATGGTTGTGATATGGTTGTTATAGAGAGGGGAGGAAAATATGCAAACGATTACCGTTAAATATATATCCCGAAAACTGCACGAACTCCTCAAGCGGAGAGCGGCGCTGAGTCATCGGAGTCTCAATAATGAAATTATTGCCAGTCTGGAGGCTGCGGTGGGGCTTGCTCCTCTTGATGCCGGTCAGATGCGTTTCGATGCATCGGTGAACCAAAACATTTTTAAGGGGAAAGCGATTCCTGAAGAAATTGATCGTTTTAAGAAAGAGGGCCGCGCGTGATTGTTGCGGATGCCAATCTTGTTGCTTACTATTATTTCCCGGGGCCGATGCAATCTGCGGCTCACAAAGTTCTGGAAAAAGATCCTACCTGGTTTGTTCCGCCTATCATGATTTCAGAGTTTCGTAATATCACGCTGGGATTTATCCGGTCCGGAAAACTGCATGCCGCAGATGCACGGGATCTTATTTCGCGGGTCGAGATGGTATTTGCTCCGAGGACAAGAGGTGTTTCTTCGGTCAAGGTCTTGGAATTAGCAGTGGCCTCAGGATGTTCGGCTTATGATGCGGAGTATGTGGCGCTTGCCCAGATGCTGAAAATCAAGCTCGTGACGCGAGACCGCCAATTGCTCAAAGCTTTTCCAGGGATGACGGAATCTGTTGAGGCTTTTCAAGTGAACAAGTGATCCGGTTTGCAAGTGAACGGGTTCCTGATTTTACTTGTGGCCGCAATGTAGTCTCATCATGATCAACGCGCGCACTCGTTGACTCGCATACCCGAATACTTGGTTCTGCAGTCTTTTGCTCCACAGAACATTTTCTAGCATCTGAAAACACCCCACAACAAGATTAAACTTCTTAAAGAATTACCTTGACGCACCTCATTCTCTGAGTAAACTTAACCCGCGATTTTTTGGAATTAAGTGCAAATTTGTTGTGGAAGGAAAACCCTCCGTTGTTTTTGAATTTTTTTTACGCTGAAAAAAAATTAGATCAAAAAACATCTTTGCACGCATCGAAGATTCTTCTTAAAAGCTTTTCATTCATCCTTTCATTAGTTTTTTCGCTGGAAACTACGCTTACTGCAGCTCCTGCACCGACTTTTACTCAAGCCCCGGCATTTTTAGATACCACGGTCTGGTCACGCGAGCTTTCTTCTTTGGGTGCCTATGCTGATTTAGATACGCTGTTTCGTGTTTCACCTACGCCTCGAGAACCTCAAATTATTTTGATCAAGGATCTGCACGCAAATCCTGAGGCCCAGCGAAGCATTCGTGGCATTCTCGACACTCTAGCAGCAAAAAAATGGATGAAGACTCTGGCTCTTGAAGGAGCCTTTGGGCCTATTGATTTCCATTCGATTCAAAAATCCGAACTTCGGCCTTGGCTGGAACAGGCTGCAGGTAAATGGGTGGACCGGGGTCAAATCACGGCAGGGGAATGGTTTGGATTTGGATCTGTGGCTTCCAAAACAGATATTTTTGGAGTGGATGATCTCAAACTTTATAAAGAAAGCCTGATTCTTTTCCGCAAATTAAAACAAGATTCCAAGCTTCAGCAAATTCAAAGCGAGAATGCAAAAGCCTTGGATCGTCAGGCAGCCAAGGTTCTTTCCCCGGAACTCCTTCGTTTCCATCATCTTTACCGTGAGTTTTTGAGTGCTCAATCTTTAGATCCAGCATTTCTCAGTCAACTTTCCGAGCTCTCTAAAACACAGCTCAGTCTTGAGCTTGCCTCATCACGGCTCCAGTGGGATTTTCCCAGTCTTTCTCGTTTGATGAGGATCCGCGAACAGGAAAAATCCATGGATCTTGAAATGATTAAGCGTGATCTGGCGGGGTTGAGAAAAGAGTTGGTTCAACTAAAGGGCGAGATTCCGGATCGAGATTTCTTTTTAAACGCGCTGGATCGTCTTGCCTCAGATGCTCCTGAAAAATCCTGGATTTCCTGGCTTAAACAAAATGAAATGAGCGCGCGCCAATTTTCCGAAAAACTTTTTACATTTTCAGTGGAAAACAAGATTTCTCTTTTTTCCTTTCCCGCTCTGTTGGATTATCTCGGCGTCAGAACGCTTGAAGAGGAAATTCGAAGTCCCAAACTTTTCTCTGAAATTGAAAAACTCAGCCTTCAAATCGAAGAAAAACTAGCCCTGGATTTGGCTTCCCGCGAATGGCTCGAATCTGAAAAACGGAATGCGCTTTTAAGCGGGCTGCTTTCTCTGGAATTGAATCCTGATCAGTGGAGAAAATATCAAGCGGATAAATCCCAAGCACCAAGTACCAAATCCCAAGAAATAAATATATTACAAATTCCAGATCTTAAAATTCAAGAAGCGGAAAGGTTTTACGAGTTATGCGAGCTTCGGGATCAAGCGCTTCTTGAGAACACACTTAAAATTTCTCACAGCCACGGTCCCACGGTTTTGATCGCCGGGGGTTTTCACGCAGATGGTCTTGAAGAGGCGATGAAGGCTCAGAAGATTTCCTTTGTTTCCGTGCTTCCGCGCGTCCGGGAGCTTGAAACGCGCGGCCTTTATGAATCCATCATGCTTGGAAATAAATCAGAGATAACCTCAAATCGCAGCGAATCGGTACTCGCACAGGATTTACCGCGTGCACTTATTTTGGATCCGGAATTTCCAGCGGCTATGCCGGATCTTCGCGAAGCGATTGCTGCACGAAAAGATGTTTCCAGAAATCTTGTCCAAGAAGCCATTCAATTTTGGATTCGTGATCAATATAAAAAAACCAAATCTTATCCCGATGCGGAGAAAATCAGGTGGATGGTAGCCTATTTTTCCAAAGACTCGGTTTTTCAACCTGCGATTGCCGGCGCTTCTTTCATTTATCGTTCGGACACAGGCGCTTTTGCTTTTCAAGATTTAGAAACGACATTTGAGCTTCCTCGCTTTCAGCGCAATGAATTAAGAAAAGACATTGATATCACAGGACAGACAGATTTTACTTTTAATCAAAAACAGGCTGAACTTGCGGCTGAAAATGCTATTAGAGAAGCGAATCGTGGTTCTGTATTTCTAGATCACGATGGGTGGATGACTCGATTTGATCTCAGTTATTTTGTGATTACGTGTCTGCGTCACGTGATTCAAACATTTAGTTATGGTGATGTGCCTAAAACGCAGACTGCTATTGATGCATTAAAACAAGCGATTACTCGAAGAGTTGTTCCAGATATTAAGGACCATCCAGGCATTGATCCCCAGGAGGTTTTTAACAAAACTATCGAATTTCTCCGCCAAGCCAGCCAGCCCCGTGCCGAGTTTCGAGCCGCGATGGATGCACCGCGAACTCTCCGTGATCGCGTGATGGAATATTTAGAAAATCCAGTTGCGGCTGGAAGACTGGCTTTGAAAATGAGCCTGGTGTTAGTCGGAGGGCTTTTATTGGCACCTTGGACGCGTCCTTGGGCCACGCAGCATCGTATGGGGGCCATTTTGCTGAGTGCTTCGCCTTTTGGTCTTTGGGCTTTGCTTTGGATCGTCAGTAGGATCCCAAGATTTCCGTCAGAGTTGGAAATGAAGCTTGCCTCAGCAGATCCAGTTTTAATTCCTGCGGCCGTTCACCTGGCCAAAATTTTGGAACGAGAAGGAATTCAATATGAAGTTCAAATGCAAACGGGTGATGGTACTGTTGCAGAGTTTTCTTCGCCCGCTCCGAGTCTTCCTGTTTTCGAGGAGCCAATTTCTCCAAGCAGCGAAGGTCAAAGCACCGTTGTTTTTACATTCCCTGTTTATCAGCATACCCTGACGCTAACGCATGAGCGGCAGGGGCCTGGAGTTGCTGGAAAAACCTCGGTGCGGATTAGTCACACCGAGGGTGCGCGATCCCAAGTAGCCATTTATGAAGTGCGTTCAAATAGCTCCCGTTCTCCCAAAGTGGCGCTTACTTTACTTAAAGCCGCTATCGGGAAGTGGAGCGTCCTAGGTCACCGCACCGAACTTCGCTCAAGACGCAGAGCAGCAGAGTTCTCTTTTGATTTTTTTCTGCTTAGCAGTGCTTTAAAGCTAGCGCTGCGTGAGGCTGAATCCGAGAATTCAGATCGGTGGATGGAACGGAGCCCAAAAGATGTCCTCTATTTTACTATTTCTGCCATGACGAATATTGCCGCTCGTTTAGGGCCAGATACTGGGGCATCCATCCACACTTCGGTCCTTCCTTCTTATATCACCTTGCCTGGCGATGGATCGGTAAGTGCCAAGCAGGTTAGTGACAAAATCCTCACTTATTTACGCGCTGCTCAATTCACACAATTTGATGGACGAGGAGGCGCTGCGCCTGAAAGAAATGAATTTCGCCGAGGAGTTCAGAAAGATTTACAAGAGATTGAGAGTCTGTTGAAACAGATTCAAGAGAATCTGAAGTGGGCAAGAGATCCAAAAGAGTGGCCGCAGCAAACGCCTGGATTTTTTGCGCTTCGTGCCTGGACGCGAACAACAAAAGGGACAGGTCTAGAAACTCAAAGTAGACCTGCCCCTGATCAAGGCTCAGTGACTCGCGCTCTTGAACTTCTGAAACAGATTCAAAAAAATCCTGATATATCTGAGCCTTGGGGAGCTCTCTGGGAAGAACTCAAAAAACTTGATCGGGAAATCAACAGCGAAAAATTCACGAATCAACTCGAATCGATTCGTATGCTCCCAAACGTTTATCGGGCCCAGCTGGCGCATTTGTCTGAAATTGAGGCTGCCAGGAAATTGATTCCAAATGCCCTCAAGAAACTCGAATGGTCTTACCG
>CAZOOM010000015.1:0-24597 GCA_964581425.1 uncultured bacterium
CGGGTGCGGCTTCGTTTCACTTCGCGCGCCAACTGAGCTACGCCAGCAAAAGATCGCGCTAATCAAAGAGGCGGCATTTTACCTAAAGATGGGTAAAAAATAAAGAGCTCAAATCGCCAGTCGTCTTCGTAAAAAATAATCAAAAATTATAAAATAACAGCGTAGTAGTCTGATTCTCCAACGGGTTTCCATCCCAAATTCCCGGATGCGCATTTCGCATCTTTAGTCACAACGGCTTTAACTCCAATTTTTCTAAGCGGCTCAAGCAAAGTTGGAGTTTGAGAAATATCGGAGTGGCAGAAAAGATCCATCGAGCGCACGGGAACATGGGCAACCATTTTAAATCTTCCAGTCCTAGCCCAAAAAGATATTGGATAAGGATCGCCTACAGCAGCAATGGCGTCCCCTTCCTTAACCCCCATTTGTTTAAGAAATCCCGCAATGATCCAATATGGATTTTTTTGATTCGCAGCTGATTGTTCAGCGATTTGCCCCACCCCTTTTGCAATAACCCAGCAAGCCGACTTTCCAATACGCTCCTGAACCGTCCTGCTTTCCTTGATAAATTGAAAACCGGACTGCATCAAGCTTCCGATTAAAATTCCAAGCGCAAGAGCTTGGACTAATTTCCTTTCCGCTTTTTCTCTGGAGAACCTCACTGCACCCCAAGCTGCAATCCAAATCAAGGTTGCGGCTCCCCCCAAGTAACGTCCCGAAGAATGAATGAGCGAGTACATGCCAAACATCACAAAGCCTGGAAACCAGGTCACAAAAAGATGCGGCGCTATGAAGCGCCGCAATCCGCTAAAGCCTTCGCTTTGGATCAGATAAAACAGGAGTACAAGCAAAACCATTCCAGGGTAATCTTTGGCAAAAATCAGCTGAATGTTATACACGGTCCACATCAACCCCGTCTGAAACAACCTTGTCGGTACAAAATGAGCTTGGATCCCATCAAGCCAATATGAGGCGTCATACCAGATGGGATAAGTCGCACGAAGTGGTGTGCCAAACTCATAAATATCAGGATTCTCAGAAATTTTTCTGGGACCATGCTTCAGCATCTTTGGATCTACGGATTCTCGATCGTCATGATTTGGAAGCGTTAAGTCATTCATGGTCAATGCGAGCATTAAATGGCTCGCCTCACCCAAAGTTATTTTATTTTTTGATTTGGATAACGCTGAAACCCATGGGAAAGCGACTGCTACAGCAATTAAAACGGTTAAAACGAGATACGGCAGTTTTTTTAAATCTTTTCGCATCTGAAAAATGAGGATTGCGAGAAATATAATGCTGATGCTGGCCATCACAAGCTTAGAAAGATAAGCCAATGCAAATGCTACTCCCAAAATTATGGCACGCCGGAGATTCCATCCCAGACGAAAAATCCTCAGGATTCTCCACGTAATTAAATATAGAAAACCTGCCACACACATGTCCGCACCCGAATATCGGATTAAAATCCAGAAAATCGAAGTTACCATAAAAATTGGATAAGCAATCACATACCAAACCCAGTGATTTATTTTGCCCTCAGGTTCCGACTGTTTCTCAGTGTGAAGAATAAACTCGCGCAGGAATAAATCGAAGCATATCAACGCAGCTGCGTAGACAATAAAGTCGGTTAAGTGAAGAACCGCATATTCCCAAAACGCATCAGGATGCAGGATCGAGAGAAAAAATGAAAGAATAAGAGGATAAAGCGGACTCCACTGACCATTAACCACCATGGGCCAGTCATGTTTCGCAGCCGCATCCGCAATTTCAAAATAAGAGAGAATGTCGCCGCTCATCAAAAAACGTGAAGCCCACGAAAAAAGTGCTCCAAAGAACACGGTAAAACCGAGCAAACTCCACCGAGTGAAATTATCGATACGATTTTCTTTGAAATCAATCATACACATTAAGACTCCAACATGGCGACAAGATCTTAGCAGCTATTTTATTTTGCGATGCTGCATCCAGGGATAGGGATGAAGAATTTTCCCATTGATTTCAGTTACAAGCGTACGTGCATCCACAGTTTCTTTGGCAGGATTGCCGCTCACGATACGATAGCTTCTTACATTAGAGCGCACTGCGCTTTGAGCACCCACAACTACGTGAGTTCCTAGCCGCACTCCTGGATAAATGACCGAATAGGCGCCGATCACGCTGTATCGTCCAATGGTGGGCCCTTTCATTCCAAGACAAGTCGGTGGGTACCAATCATTGATGAGGATCGTGAAGGGATGGAGCCAAACAAAATCCTGGACCACAGAAAGCTGTCCGATCGTCACATTACTGTGAGCCGAAACATAATTTCCAATTTTGCAATCCCCTTGAATATCTGAAAAATTTCCAAATCGAGAATGATGACCAATCACGGCTTTCTCGCGGATTGTGACATAAGGCCCGGTTTCAAAATGACTACCGATTTTTACATCACCATAAATGATCGTCCCAGCACGCAAGATCGCGTGAGCTCCGATCGCGCAATGAGGCGCTTGATATTTATTAGGATTCAAATAATAGGCCCGAAGGCGCTCCCCCAAAATACATCCGCGGCCAACATAGGAGTTCTTTCCTAAAATCACACCATCCCGAAGAGTGACATCGCTTTCAATAATAGAGTTCTCCCCGATCACCACCCGCTGACCGATCTCAACATTGGGAGCAATTTGAACATTTTTTCCAATTCGAGGACTCGAAGATTTCTTTAGCACGTGATTCCCCCATCGACCACAAACGTTTGTCCAGTAATAAAATTTGCATCCTTGGAAATCAGAAATTGAGTCAGAGGAAAAATATCTTCAGGACGTCCCAAACGGCCAAGCGGAGTTCGTCTTACAATTTGCTCTTTTTGACCCTGGGTCAAGGTCGAAGACATTTCAGTTTCCAAGTAGCCTGGAGCAATGCAATTGACCCGGATTCCACGGCGTCCGAGTTCCCGCGCAAGGCTTTGAGTCATACCGATCAATCCTGCTTTGGAAGCTGAATAAACTGAAAGCCCAGCATAACCCCTCACACCTATAATGGAAGAGATGTTCAAAATAACCCCTTCACTCTTTTTCAGCATCACGCGAGAGGCATATTTCGTAAGATAAAGTGTGGATTTTAAATTCGTATTGAGAACCTGATCAATTTCAGCATCAGAAAAAAGCGGGAGCACTCCTTCACGCGCAATGCCGGCATTGTTAATCAAAACGTCAAGCCTCCCCTCTTTTTTTTCAATCTCCAAAATGAGCGATTCAATTTCGTCCTTAGAGGTAAGATCCATAGTCTCATAATGAAATCGCGTTTTAAAATCGCGCGACCACTTTACAACTAAAGGAGTTTGCGAACGACTGAAGGTATAAACCACATGATGGGTTTCTTTAAGGAATCCTGCAACCAATGCAGCACCAAGACCGCGGCTTCCGCCGCTGATTAAAATGATTTTCTTTTTATCTTTTTTCTTCATCATGAACACCGGCTGATTTTGCCTGTCCTTGTAAGTTCAAACTTTCGAATATCAATGACTCGAGGAACTTTAGGACGCGCGAGATTGTTTTGACAATATTTCAGAATTTTAGTTTGGAGTGATTTGGGATCCACTCCAGCTTTAGCTTCTATTTCCGCTTTTACAATCTGTCCCACAAGACTTGATGCATGCCCTGTTACGCGCACGAATAAAACCCCTGGAACCTTATAAATCACTTCTTCGACTTCCTGAGGGTAAACCTTGAATCCGCCGACATTTAGGATGTCTTTTTTGCGGCCAACAAAGAAGACTCGACCTTTCAGAACGCGCACCATATCACCGGTTGCAAACCATCCTGATTTTTTTTGTTTTCCGACATAACCGTGCATGGCCCGGGAAGAGCGAATGTAAAGTTCCCCTTGTTTGACTCGAGCCCTGACACCTCGAACACTTTTCAAAGCCTTTAAAGGAATCCCGGCTTTTTTGTCCCGGACATAAAAACATGCGCCCATTTCAGTCGAAGCATAAATCTGCGTGATCGGAACCGCGGGAAATGACTTGGAAAGCTGATCCAAAAGATCCTGCGTAATGGTTTCTCCACCCAATGTGATGTGTTGAAGCGAATCAAGCTCTCTTGGATTTTGGAGTTCTAAAAGCAGCTTACGCCAATATGAGGGTGTCGCACTGACATGCGTTGGCATCAAATCCAGTAAACTCATTCCAAGATCAGCACCAGGAATCAAGAGCGAGGCACCATTGACCATGGCGTGTAAGATAACCTGAAGCCCTGCAAAGCTGGCAAAATCATAAGTTAAAAGCCAGCGTGCACATTGTCCGTTTTCAACCACAGACACAGCCGCCAGCAAGCTGCTCCAATCATGACTCACCCCTTTAGGGGTTCCCGTACTTCCGGATGTTGTAAGAATAATTTCTCCGGGGACGTAAGGCGGCATAGCAATTAGAAAATATTTTTTCTCAAAAGGACGGACGGTAGGAATTTCTATTGTTTGATGATCACGCGTGACCAAAGCTTGAGCTTTAGTCGTTACCAAAAGCTCTTTTAAATCTTTTTTGGCCAATCTTGAACTCAATAAAATAACACTCTTGCCAAGATATTCCGCAGCAATCATGCAGCTTAAAAACTCAAATGGATTTTTAAGCGAGAGCGCAATGCGTTGAAATTTTATTTTGGAGAATTGAGCAATGGCCTGCCGAACAGCCACAAGAAGATCTTCATACCTTTCACTTTCCGTTTCTGAAACGAGAAAAGGTTCTCTTGGGAACTTAGAAAAATCGCTCAGAAAGGGATGAGGTGTGGATGGAATCGAACTATTTAGATTTTTTGAGCGCGCGTTCATAGAATGAAATTAAATCCCCGAGCGTGCGAACCGGCGTCGTCCCCGCAACTTGTTTAAACGGATCCTTCCCCCATTGCCTCTCAAGACGCACAATGAGTTCCGCCACATCAAGCGAATCCATGGCAGATTGCCCGCCAAGGAGCCTTGAGTTTTTTTTCAACGATCCTGATTTTGAGCCGTTCTTTTTTTGAATCGCTTGAATTTCTGAAAAAATAAACGCCTCGACATCTTTTGTTTTTTTCATACTCACTTCCTCATTCGAAACATGAGATATACGAGCGGTTTCAAGATGCTCCACCATCCCGTAATGGGTTTCATTTTAGTATAGCCTAATTTGTGATTCGGATAAATTTTGGACACTGGCGCTTCCATCACCCGATACTTTAATCGGATGGCCATGCAAAAAAGGTAAGGTTCAAGCTCGTATTGATGGAGCCAGTCTTGGGTTAAATCAATGCGGGTATCCTTCAAGATTTTCGCATGAACAGCACGAAAACCGTTTGTGCTATCGGTGATTCTTTTTCCGGAAACCAGAGAAAAAAGCAGAGGATGAAGGATTTGCGTACTAATCCTCCGATAAAAGGGCATGTTCCCGAACTGCCCGCCTTTAAGATAGCGCGAACCTTGCACAAAATCTGCCTCATCTTTCACAATGGGTTCTAAGATCCGCACGATTTCATCCGGATTGTCTTTATTGTTTCCTGCCATCGTCATCATCACATCAAACCCATGATCTAACCCAAATTGATAGGCTTGGAGGATGGCATAACCAACCCCTTTTCGCCCTGGATTCTTGAGTAGATGAAATTGATGAGTACTCGTTACTTCCTGAGGAATACCGTCTGTGGAACCATCATCCACAATAAGCGCTTCTACCTGAACTCCTGCGAGGCCGTGATGACGAATCGCGTGCGCCATTCTCGATGCAGATTCCTGCAGTTTACTTCCTTCGTTATAAGCGCAGACAATCAGAAGTGCTTTCACCGGATTTGAACTGGAGCTCCATTTTTTTCTAGCGATTTTTGAATAGCCGTAAGCACGCGAACAACCTCAAGACCATTTTTTCCATCACTGAGCGGTTTTTTGCGGGTTCGTATGCAATCCAGGAAATGAGCATCTTGAGCTTTCAAAGGTTCTTGCATGGAAATTTTTGGAATCGTAATGTCGCCTTCTTTCACCAACATCTGGAACTCGCCGAATCCCTCATAAAATTGGGGTTGAACATGTCGATCATAAATCTTGATCGGACCCACATTATCCAGATCGTCATAGATCACCATCTGATTTTCTCCAACCACGGTAATCTGCCTGACTTTGCGTGGATCCAGCCAGCTCACATGAATGTTAACTAAAATGCCTCTGGGATAAATCAAAGAAACAAATGCGACATCCTCTAATTTCTTCTGAAGGTATCTTCCGCCGCGCGCTGAAACTTCAACAGGTTCGCCGCCCAAAAGATAATTAAAAATAGCAATGTCATGCGGAGCAAGATCCCAAACCGAACTCACATCCGAACGAAATGGACCGAGATTTGTTCTTTCTGAATGCAGATAATAAAGACGTACAAAAGAGCCATTTTGAATAAGTTCAGACAGCTTTAAAATTCCGCTGTTATAAAGAAAAACATGCCCCACCATGAGAATGCGTTTCTTTTTTTGAGCGAGATCTATGAGTTCTTCAATTTCCTCTTCATGGATACAAAGAGGCTTTTCGCAAAGAACATCTTTTCCTGCCAGGATGGCCTCTTTAACAAATCGATAATGCGTGGCTGTGGGAGTTGCGATCACAACTCCGTCAATTCTAGGATGATCTAAAATCTCGCGATAATTTTTTGTAGGATGAATATTTCGGAAGGTCTCTTTCATGGCTTTGAGACGTTTGTCGCTCAAGTCGGCACACATCAGGGTCCGGCTCCCTGCAAGATGTCCAAAGTTTCGAATATGATTGGGTCCCCATTGCCCGCAACCAATAACTCCGATATTAATCATGGATTTATCATCTGTCATAGAAAACTAAACTCCTTCACAAAATTTTCGGACATGTTTAGACACGAGTCCAACTTGCTCAGCTGCCAGGTGAGGGCCAAGAGGAAGACTCAAGACTTCTCGTGCCAGTTGTTCCGTTAGCAGAAAATCCCCCTCATGATAGCCAAGTGCTGTGTAAGCTTTTTGCAGATGTGGCGGAACAGGATAATGAATCACGGTCGTAATTCCATTTTTGGCCAGATAGTCGCGAAGCCCGTCACGATTGGGATGCCTCACCACATAAAGATGCCAAACATGCTTTCTATCCGGAGCTTCTCGAGGAAGAATCAAATTAGGAATTCCACCAAGTTGATCACGATAAAGATTGGCTAATGAGCGACGACGAGCATTCCAATCTTCAAGACGACGAAGTTTCACCGATAAAAAAGCAGCCTGAAGCGGATCCAGGCGGGCATTGGTCCCGGCCCATTCATGATAATATTTAATTTTAGATCCGTAATTTCTGAGCATCTTTATTTTTTCAGCCAGATCCGCATCGCTCGTCGTGATCGCACCGGAATCCCCCATGGCCCCTAGATTTTTTGCGGGATAAAAGCTAAAAGCTGCAGCGTGAGACAAGCTGCCTGTTTTTTTTCCGTGATAAGCAGCTCCTTGGGACTGAGCCGCATCTTCAATCACTTTAAGTCCGTGACGTTCGGCAATATCTAAAATAGCTTTCATTTCCGCAGGCTGTCCATAAAGATGAACCGCCATGATCGCCTTGGTACGATTGGTAATCTTGGCCTCGATCAAAAGCGGATTGATATTGTGAGTGGTTTCATCAGGCTCCACAGGAATGGGCCTCGCGCCAACCGCTGACACACTGAGCCAAGTCGCAATAAACGTATTGGCAGGAACAATCACTTCATCACCCGCACCAATCTGCATGGCTCGCAAAATCAACTCAAGGGCACTTAATCCACTTGAAACACCAATACAAAACTGTGTTCCGCAGAATTGCGCGTATTCATTTTCAAATTTTTCAACCTCAGGACCTAAAACGTAATTTCCGGATTCCATCACCCGTTGATAGGCTGCGTCCATCTCCTTGCGGCATTCCTGGTAACCTGCTTTGAGATCAAGAAAAGGAATTCCAGAGTGCTTTTTTGCGGGAGAAAAAAGTCGAGAAAGCATAAATGGAATCAATCGTGTTATTGGACTTACTTAAAGTTTATAGCTATGCCTTTAATTATCGGCTAGCAATACAATCTCTTAAACATGGGTTAAAACCTGCTCGTAAAGCTTTTCATGTTTTTGAATCATGCCTTTAAGATGAAATTTATGAATTAAAGTCGCATAACCTTGATTTCCTAACTCTTGGAGAATGGATCGCGGCTGCTGTATCATCTCAGCTATTCCTTTTTCCAGAGCTTCTGCGCTTGCGGCTTCTGTAATCCATCCGTTTTTCTGATGTTCTAAAATTTCGGGAATCCCTCCCACTGGAGTGGCTAATACTGGGAGCTTCAAACACCATGTCTCTAAAATGGCAATACCAAAGCCTTCGTAAAGCGATGGAAGCACAAAAAGATCAAAGGCTGGGAGAATTTCCCCGGGATTTTCAACATAACCTGGAAAGGATATTTGAGATTCCATACCTGAGATTTTTACCCGGTCTTTGAGAGGTTTTTCTTCCGGACCTGCACCGGCAAAGACAAAATGTAGATGCGTATTTTTTTTGGCAAGCGAAAGAGCGGCCGTTAAAAATTCATGATGGCCTTTAACGCGAGAAAAGCGGCCCAAAGTCCCAATGATAAATTTGTCTTCCGGTAAATGAAACCGAATCCTAGCCTCAGATTTTGAAACGGCTTTTTTAATCATAGCCTCAGCATCAATGGCATTTGAAATACTAAAAACGTTCTCAGCCTTTCCCAGTCCAAATTGAATGGTTTCGAGGCGTTCGGACTCGGTTAAAGTGATGAGACCGTTTGTGAATTTCCCGCAAATCCTTTCCGCTGTTTTTAAAATCCACGTCACCCACCCTTCATCAGGAACCCCTTCAATACGGCTTCCCCTCTGATAAATAATACCGTGAGGCGTATGCACAATAAATTTCACTCCTGCGAATCGAGCCGCAAGTCTTCCCAAAATCCCGGCCTTTGAGGTATGCGTGTGAACAAGATCAGGTTTTTTGGATTGAAAGATTCGAATTAATTTAAAAAGCGCATGGAGATCTTTGATGGGAGAAATACTGCGAACCATTTCAGGTAAAATCATGAGTGCGACTCCGGCCGCTTGAAGTTGGTTTTTCCAAAGAGGACTTGCATCAAGATCCTCTGCGCCGCAGATCAAGATCAATTCATAGCGTTGCGGATTCAAACCCGTCAAAAGCGTTTGCAAAATTCGCTGAGCTCCGCCCGGAACATATCGAGTGATCACATGTGCTATTCGGATTTTTTCAGGACTCATTTAATCGCGTCTCAGCAATTTATTTAAAATGTATGTCATGATTGGTGCAGGGTCACTCCAGGATATCAGTCCATCCTTGATCATTGGATTTAAATATTCTTTTAAAATCTCTCTTAAATATTGTAACTTATGTTTTTCTTTACCCAAGTACCCGCGAACCGCCAGGAGATCGGTAAACAGGATCCTGACTTTAACTCCAGCTTGATACTTTGTGACAGGGTCAAAATTTTCACCGCAAGCCAAACGGTAAAGAAGATGAGGGAAATCCACACCGGCCTCAATCGCAAGCGGCAGCATACCCCAAAACCTGGGATTAATTTCAAGAAGCTTGAGCTCCCCTGTTCCAGGATGACGTTTAAATTCCACCATAGCAGGCCCCACCCAACAAAGAGCATCTAAAAGTTTTTTTCCTTCGCGAACAAGATTTTCGTCAAAAAAACTTTCGGCAAGCGTGCTGGGTCCGCCTGAGATCGGATACTCTCGAATTCTCCGATGACAAAAACACGCCTTCATCTGACTTTGCTCATCATAAAGCGCAGAAAATCCTACGCTCTCGCCCAGCGCAAACTCTTGGACAATCGGCAAGGATTTGATTTCGTGAAGCAAACCGTAAGCTTCAAATAATTCTTTTTCGGTATTCACAATCTTGTATCGATCTTGGGGCCCTAAAAAAAGGCCTTCATCATTTCGCAGCTTGACCACGCAAGGGTAATGAAATTCCTGATGGATATCTTCTAAATCATCGATCGAGGCAGGCCTCCAAGTTTCGGGCACAGGCACTCCTGCCTCTGTGGCAAAATTCATGAGCCAGGCCTTGTCATTAGCATGTCGCAGCGTTTTTTCCGAAGGAAGAAAGAGTTTGGTACGCTCTCGAATTTGATCCGCATGAGCACAGGCGAAAAGAATCGTGTTGATTGAGACCGGAATAAACACTTTTTTTCTCTCGCACATTTTTAAAAAAAGTCCCAGGTCTTTCTCATAATCTTGAACCCAGCAGATTTCTTTTGAGAAGCGCGAAGAAGCTGAGATCGGATGCCGAAATTTTCTTTTCTCCACTAAAGAACTCTGAATTCCTTGATGTCCAAGCGATCTTAGCACGGTAAGAGCTACACGCTGATTAGGATCAGAAATAAGAACGTTTGTCATGATCGCTCGGATTGAAAGCGAAGGCGCAAGTCACGCCTTGTTTCCATTTTATTTTTCTCTTGGCTAAAAACTTGAAAAACCTGATCCACTGAAATTTGTTTTAGTCCGCGGGGATCTTTAGGTTCTTTACAAGCGTTCTGATGGACTAGGGCATGAAGAGGGATCTCTGAGGGATAAGTGCCGTACGAGGCAAAATCTGCATTTCCAAAAATGCCGATGGTTGGAATCCCAAGACATGCAGCGCAGTGCATGGGTCCGGTATCGTTACTGATGTAACCATCGAGTAAACTCAAATAAGCCCAAAGCTCAGTAATGTTCTCAGTGACAGGGATTTGAATCAAAGCCCCATTGGTTAATTGCGATAATTTCTCATAAAGCCAGGACTCATAAGAAGCTCCGGTCATAAAAAAATGAATATTCCCCTGCTTGACGATTTGCTGGATCAAAATGGCGAATCGTTCGGCAGGCCATGCACGCGCCTCAAAATCAAATTGATTCGCACCAGGATGAATTCCAATTCTAAGGATGTCTCCTCGACCTCGCGTATGCTCCTGATAAAATTCCCGAGCCTTTTGCTTGAAATGTTCCGGAACAGAAATTTCCGGAAGGCGCAGTTCACGAGATCCGCCAAGGACCTCAAGCACTCTTCCATACCGCTTCAAAATGTGTTCCCCAGAGTGTCGGTCTTCCGGAACTCGAATATCTAAAAAATTGCCGCGTCCAAGATAATCCAGCCCCACACTTTTCCGCGGCTGACAAATGCTTTTTACAAGCCGGGGTTTTAAAGCACCAAGCATGGAATACTTTGAAGTCAAATCAATAAAGAGATCATAAGGAGTGCTGATTTTTTTTCGAAGATCAAAAAAATCCTGAAGGATTCCGAGAGGTTGAAAAACCTTGGACCCTGGACGCGACATCGCTTGCGCAATCATACAGTGATCAACAACTCCCTGATTTTGTAAAATCTCTTCACCGGCAGGTCCCACAATGGCCGTGATTTTCGCCTCAGGATAGAGCGCTCGCAAACCTTTGAAAAATGGAAGGGTCAAGAGATAATCCCCCAATCCTCCTAATCGAAAGACAGCTATTGATCCAGCCTTAACTTCCTGCACAGTGAGCACCTTTCATCCGATGAAGTGATTTAAAAATTCTTACCAAGACACGTGTCAAAAAAAGCGTCAAAGGACCGTGATGTTTTTCAGCAAATCGAATAGCACTTTCGGCAAACCAGGACCAAGTTTTTTCATTAAAGCTCCCTCCTCCAAGATGCATAATTTTGGCATCTCCAACCTGCCAGCACTCATAACCCGCCTTTCGTGCTCGTCTTCCCAGATCAATATCTTCGTAATACATATAAAAAAGAGAATCATACAAAGCATTTTTTTCAATAAATGCTCGTGACACAAGACAGCAAGCGCCGCAAATGTAACTTAGCTTCATCGTTTCCGGATGAATTGCTTTTTCACGATGCTTTAAAAACTCGGAGATTACAAGATTTCCAAAAAGTAGACGAACAATCATGGTTATCATGCCTTGAATGGGCCGTGGTAAAAGATCCCGGCAAGCTCCTCCGCTGGAAATGCAAGGCTCTTTCCAGCTGCCAGGATGGATCAATGGTCCGAGCAGTGCAGCCTTTGGATTTCTTCTGGCAAAATTAATCAGGTGATGGATTGATTCTTTTTCAAGTTCCAAATCATCATTTAAGACAAGCGCAAAATCATCCTGCCTACCCAAAAGAGCACGGTTGTGATTAGCTCCAAATCCCATTGGCTTATCATTTTTGATGATTTCTGCATGAGAAAAGTATTTTCTTACAAGTCTTTCCACATCCCAGCTTGAACAGTTATCCACCACCACAAGCTTCCAGTCAATTCCAGACATGGCCGGGCCTAAAGACTCAAGACACATTTCCAGATTTTTTTCCTGGCTCCCTGAAATAATCGAGACTGTAATCATAAAGAGATCTCGCCGAAATCACTTCCTGTTATTAACACGTTCTTCACTTTTGCGACTGCCATAAATTTCAATGTTATCCCCTAGCCCAAGACCGTGAACGATTTTGCGAGCGATGGCGGTCAACTTTGAAAATCGAAATAAAGAAACACTCGCTATTTTTTTTGTGTTTGTATTTTGAGTGGGCGATACATGAGTTAAAAGAAATGGAACGCCGGTAAAATCGATTCTCTTCACCTGAAGGCCGCAGTCTTGATACATGGATCTGAGTGCTTTGGCTGAAAAAAGGATGAAATGTTCTTTTCTTTGATGACCAATCCAATTCGCTTTATGGATCTTAGCGCCCCAGCTCTGTGCATGGGGTGTTTGAATCACCATCAAGCCGCCAGGTTTTAGCCCCAGCGTCCAATCTTGCAGAGATTTCGAAGGGTTCATCAAATGCTCGAAGACTTGATAGGAACAAATGACATCAAAAACGTCCCGCGTAATAGAATTAAACGCCGATTCTGATTCAATGAATTTAACTTTGCCTTTGACTTCTGGAAGTATATGTTCTCGCGAGCTACCATCAAACTCAAGCCCTTCCACCTCCCAGCCCAATTTGATTGCTTCGCGTAGGAAAAAACCTCGACCGCATCCGACTTCTAAAAGCTTTCCCTTCTTCAATCCCGTTATTTTCTGAATACGCTCAAGACGAGCTCGAATGTTCCCAATCTCCCCCTGATTCGGCTCATAAATCATTTCATGAAATTCATAATGCGCGTAAAGATCGGATAATTCCTTGCTATCAAAAAAAGGAGATTTGATCAAACAATGACACTCAATACACTCATGCACTGTCATAGCAGAATCAGAAAAACGGACTTGAAACTTAGCTCGTAAGGATCCTCCGCAAATGGGGCACTGCTTTATTTCGATCATGCTCGATCTGACAATCTTTTTTAGGACAATAAAGGTACTACAACTTCGCCTCTAACTGTCGATATTTAAATAAGTTCCAAGAGTTTTATCGACCAATCTGAATCTGATGTTTAGCCATCAATATTAAAGAAAAAATGCTTAATTCACTTGCCCCCTTCCTCTCTTTAAGACGTCTTTGGCGAAAACTGGGATTCAATCACCTGTTTGATTACCATGCTCGAAAGCAAATTCAAAAAGAGCTGACTCTCTACAAATCAAACCCAAAAGAAATTCAAAAAATATCTTTATTAGGAAATGAATTCTTAATGCGTGTTACTAGCGATACTGAATATATGCGCATCATCAAGACCCAGCGTGATTCGAATTTTTTGAAAAGATTCATAAAACAGATCCGCCCCAATGATACGGTTTGGGATATTGGTGCCAGTATTGGAACGTATGCTCTTTTGCTGGCTAGCCAAACAGGAATCAATGGAAAAGTCATTGCCTTTGAGCCAGAGCCTCAGAGTTTCCAGCGTCTGCGAGAAAATCTATCCTTGAATCATATCCTGAATATCCAAGCCTTTGAATTTGCACTTGGCGCTGAAAACGCTAGTATGAGATTAACTGCTACTCCTGACTTTGCTTCAGGATCTCACAGTCTTATTGCTATTTCAGATTTACCAAGAGAAAAAATGGTTATGATCCAAATGCGTAGTGGTGATTCCTTCGTTGAAAATGAAAAAATGGCGCTGCCTCAAGCTATTAAAATTGACGTCGAAGGTTTTGAAGAAGAAGTTTTAGTCGGACTTAAAAAATCACTGGCTCATCCCGAATGTCGAACTGTTTTGTGCGAAGTCCATTTTGCGCTACTGGATCAATGTGGAAAAACAAATTCCGTCCAAAATATTCTTCAAATTTTAAAGGACTGCGGATTTCACAAAAGAGATTGGCTGGACTTTCAGCATCTCCTCGCACTAAAATAGCTCTATGGAAAAAGAAATTGCTCCCCATGTATTTCTGATTCGAGAACATACAAATCCAAAAGTCTCTTTAATCATCCCTTCTTATGATGGCTACCGAAATGGAAATGTTCCCAAAATGATCCAGAAAATTCTAGATTCTGGGTTTGAATCACTCGAGATATTAATTGTCAAAGCCGTCAGTCCTAATGGCCGCGCACGAGATGAAGGCGTTAAAGCGGCCAAAGGGAATTATTTTGTTTTCATGGACGACGACGTTTGTCCTGGCTCTGAAAATATAATTTCAGCTCTCATTGATCCTTTTGAACAAGACCACTCGATCGGAATGACCGGAGCTTCCTATCTTCTGCCCCCCGATGCGCCAAAATTCCAAAAGCAAGTCGCTCAGCAAATGGAACGCGTCGAATGCCCTGTTTCACCCATCAGGATTGAATCGGACATGGTCTGTCATGCCTGTCTTGCAGTTCCAGCCAAAATCTACCACGAAACAGGCGGCGAACACCGGGATTTAATCAGCGGAACAGATCCAGATTTCAAGGCACGGATCCGGAATAGAAATTATCGCATTGTTATTGTCCCGAACACTTGGGTGTACATGCCAACTTTTGAAACTTGGAAGGAACTGTGCAAAAAATCTTACCAGGGTGGAAAGAATTCCCTTCGAATGCAGCGCTGGTTTCCGGAGCTAGTACAACCTTCGGGAATAAAACTTGAGCAGCCAGTTGCACCTAAAAAATCATCTATATTGCGCATCCTGCAAAGAATCAAAAGAATTTTACTGGACCTGATTCGCTTTCGCTGGCTATCCCTTACTAATCAGTGCCTCTATTCGGCAGGTTATTTTGTCGAATGGTTGACAGGGAGAAAGAAGAAACCAAACTAATTCTTTATTGATTTTATGCACCCGTAATAAATCCACAGGGTAAATCTTGCTGCAGTGTAGTGATTTCTAGTTTTTGGAGAGTTGCATCTCGCGAATGTGGCTCGACTATCTTAGGATGCGAAAAATAATCAACATTCATGATTTCCTGCGAAGTATAATTTTGTTTATTCATAAAACTTATCAGGCGGGTTTTTGAATTAAGAAATCGTTAGCGATAAAGAAACCTCTGCGAAGGATTTGGCGGAGAAATCCGATAAGCCCCCATTTCGAAATCAGACGAATTATTTTACCGGACCGGGTCGCAAGGTTTGAATCAGAAATCATTTGATCCATCCGGGCCAGCCCTGCCTCAATCGCATCGCGTTTAATTTCAAATCCTTGACGCTGAATCACGTCTCTTAAGTAACGTGGCGTCACATAATGAATTGAATCAAGAAATTTTGGATTTTTTCCAATGAATCCCAGATAAATTTTTGCAAGTGCACGTGGAAAGCAAGGCAGGAAAAATATTTTGTAATGACTTTCCCGAAAGGCCAAATAATTTGGAACTCCAAAATACATCACGCCTCCCGGTTTTAAAACCCGGTAACACTCCTCCAAGACTTTTGGAATGGACCGAACGTGTTCAAGCACCGAAAAGCTGACAATCACATCGATGCTTGCTTCTGGCAACGGGATATTTTCGCCAACGCCTTCGATAATTCGGCAGTTTTTTTGTGACTCGGTCAATTCTGAAGCCATACTAGCTTCTAAAGAATCAGGCTCCAAACCAACCAACTCTTTTACCTCAGCCGGACAGGCAAGTTCGAAATAGCCAAATCCACAGCCTAAATCCAAAACAGTTTTATTCTGAAAATCGATCCACTGTCTGAGGTTCTTAATGATGGATTTAAACTCCTCAATCCTTGTATCTAGCTTTTCCTGGGGATCTCGGCGGAGTTCAGCATCCGGCCAAATTTGAAACCAGTTCTTTTTTTCGATCGTTAGGATTTTTTCTTTTTGAATATCGGTTAATTTCATCTTTACTCTCATCTGTTACGCAAGGACACTAAACTTTTCTCAATCCTCGAGAAAATTTACCCCATAAGGATAAAGCGTTCCATAACACAGGATTCGAATTCCATTCCCATTCGCAGTCCAAAGTCACAGGTTCTCCGTGAAATCCTTCTTTAAATCGCGCCACACCTGCATGCTGCACTGCATCGATCCCTCCCATATCGTAACTCGTGAAGCCCTGAGCCTTAGCCCACTTCATCGATTCCCAGTGTAGGTGTTTTGATCCCGAATCCTCATGGATTTCAGGATCACTAGCTCCCCATGAATAAACGACTTTCTTTTTCCCCAAAAGAAGAAATACTGCTGCAATCATTTTTCCTTGATGAAAAGCTGCTCGAATTGTCGCTCGCCTCGCAGGGATCATCGTGTTCCAAATATTCCTAAAAAAATCCGGAGAAACTCTTTCAATGGCTTTTGCCGTGTTCATTTTGCGATGCAGTGAAATAAACGCTTCGAGTTCTTCCTTTGTTAGAAGTTCACGGGTAAGGGTTCCAGATTCTTGTGACCTACGAATATCATGGCGGAAGGTTTTACGCATCGCCATCCACAAATCATCTTCAGGCTTGATCAGATCAATCACTGAAGTGTTTTCATAAAGAGCACGCATTGACGGTTTCTTGAAATGCAAATCCCGCAGCGCTTTTTTTTCTTCTTCGGAAAAAAGTCTCCATGGATTTATTTTCAGAGAAAGAGCCTGGCGATATCTGTTTTGAAGATCCAAGAGCATTTTCTTCCAAAGATCGTATCCGCGCTCTTCCGTAAGCGGCCCCCGCGCTCCATAGGCAAAGGCAAAGGGCCCTTTTTTTCGAATTAGAATCTGAAACAGAGCTTTGGTTAAACCTTTCTCTTTCCACGCCAATCGGTCAACCTTCCAACCAGACAGCTTTTGTGCCTCGCCCCATTCCCAAAATTGAAATGGATGAAAATACGAGCAAGCTTCAGCTTCAGAATTCCACTCCTCTGATGACCCCGGGTAAAGGATCCAGCCATTCAAATTTTCCGTCATGAATTAGCCTGCTTTACAAATTGAGCAGTTTCTTGAAGTAGTTTAAGTATCCCTCAGCTGAGAGATAAAAGGCCCAGTGCCCGCCCACGCGTTTAACCATCGTGACACCATACTGCTCTTGATGCGATTTGAGCGATAGCCCATTATAAAAAAACCGATAACCGCATTTGGCGGCAGCTTGAATAATTCCGTCGTGATAGCTGTGAACTGGCGGACTAAAATGCTCACATTTTTTCTGTAATTTTTCTTCGATGATCAGCTTTGATTTTAACAACTCATCTTGAAGATATGGAGGACTGTCCTTCAACTCCTCCCAATTGCCTGCCATTGAATTCTCTTTTTTAGCAAGCTTCAAGAGTTGATCCTTCCAGCCGGGCCGCTGAAAAAACTGTTCTCCTCCATTTTGCGCAACCCAATCCGAGCAACGCCGGGCTACATCTTTGGAGGGAACCCAGTTCCGGGTAACAACAGGCCGCCAGGCACGTTCAAAAATCGGCTCTCCCCAACGCGTCACGCCTTGATCATAAAATTCCGGATAAAGCGGAGCCCCTTCTGCCGTTGGCCTTTGAAAATCCAAAATAACTTTATCGGAGAAAACTAAGTCATGATTTAAGCTGTGGGACTGCACATCAAAAACCCCCTGAGCCTCTGCAAACCTTAATTCCTCCCAATTTGGTTTTCTATTCCATAAATCCTGCGGATCATTGAGTTTCATTCGCATTTCAGTTCCGGTTTCAATTTGAGTCGGAACCACAAAGTTGATGGCCTTCATTCCATATTTTTTGAGAAGCGGATAGCCATAAAGCCATTCTGTAAATCTGGCATCATCAAAAGTAAGCACAACCACTTTTTCATCTTTTCGCTCTGAGGGTGTTTTTTTAAAAAGGATTTCAAGTTCCTTGGTATTCAAAGAGCGATAATGATTTTTTACCAGAAACTGAAGCACGGACTCGAACCAGACAGGCTCAACACCATGAAAAGTAAACACAGGTAAGGTGGGTTTTACCCAGGGAAACCAAACAAAAGATGGAACAGGGTCATGAATTCCAGAGGATCGTTTCATCATTTCGTCCTAAACGTTTTTCCTCTTTTGATAGCAATTTCGAAGTGAGTTTTCCCAGGCCTGTGTAGAAATCTCCATGGAAAATTTTTCTTGAACCCACTCTCTTGCACGATGACCAAGATCTTTACGAGATCCCGCATTTTTTATAAATCCAATCATTTTTTCTACCGCAGCCTGATAATTTTCCTGGGGCACGCAAGTAAACACGCTTTTCATAGGATCCACTTCACTAAACACAGGAAGATCAAAAAGCACACAAGGAAGTCCCGCCGCCATGGCTTCTAAAACAGCAACCGGAAAACCTTCTCGGGTCGAAGTAAAAAGAAAAACATGAGAGCGCATTAAACGCTCAGGGACATCAGAACAGCGCCCCGAGAGCTTGACCCTGTCCTGCAAGCCTAAAGAGATAATTTTATGCTCCAGAATCTCACGCAAAGGCCCCTCTCCCACAATTTCAAGAGAAAAATTCACACCATGACCTTTCAGCTGCCGCGCAATTTCAATTTGAGCTAAGTGGTTTTTTTCAGCCCGCAGGTTTCCTACACTGATAATGCGTAAGGGGCTTTCGGGCAAATTCGTTTTTTCAATTGGAAAGCGCGATAAATCAACTCCATTGGGGACCACATCCACAACACACCCAGAGTAGATCTTCTGAACACCATGGGCTGTTACTTGACTGCACGATTGGAATCCGTCTGCAAAATATACCTGAAAACGTTCTGGTATAGCTTGCTTCCAGGATCTCTGGATAATTGAGTTATCCCAACGCATCATGACCGCAGGGACTCTCCAGCGTTTTAAGAAAAATGGGAAAATGGCACGAGCACCTTCTCTCATGCAATAAGCTAAATCAGGTTTAAAGTCCTTTACAAAATCCCTGGCAATGGCCATTCCCGCCCAAAACCCACGATCTGAAAGCTGGAAACTTTCTATGGTTATTCCAAGACGGCGAATCTCATCTGCTAATGGCCCATCTCCAAAAAGAGTGGCCACTTTTATTTGATGATCAGGACTTTTTCGGCGCAGCCACTCAAAAAGCATGCGCTCAAGACCACCAGGCATCAGATCGTCAATCAAAAGTATGGATTTCATGGCTTTTGTAAATGAATCATGTGATGCAGGCCCAGAAAATTTGTTAAAGGTCCGAGTGCTTCTAAAGCGTAAGCTTTAATGAGCATCAAACGGAGCATGAATTTGGGAAAGAACTGAAGGTACGACTCATGCGGTAAAAAAACAGATTTATGATAATGGACCAGTTTAAGACCAGCTTCTTGCGTAATCGCTAGAATTTGTTTTTTAGAAAGCGGCACATCATAAACATAATTCCCAGAATCTACGGGCTTAGATTTTTTCCACCAACGCCGAATCTTTCGCGGAAGATAAAATAGACCGTCCCAAAATGCGCACATCGGCCCCGAAGGAGTGGTAATAAAAAAATCTCCTCCGGATTTTAAAATACGGGCAATTTCTTGAATCGTTTTTTGAGGAGATTCAACATGCTCGAGAACTTCTGTCATGACCACCTGATCAAAAGAAGCATCCGGAAATGGAAGCCCTTCCCCATTGGATGAAAAAGCGCTCATCCGATCATGCCCCCTTTTTAGAATTTCTTCTAAAAAGACATTGATACGAAAGGGAGAAATATCAACACCCACCATCTCACCTTGATAGTTCCATTTTTCTTTTAAATGAAAATCGTACCATCCATTACCACACCCTACATCTAAAAGCCTGCTTTGCGCTTTTTTGCTAATCCATGCGGCGACGGTGTCTTTTACACGCGAAATACGATAGTTCTCAATAAACTCTGGAATGCCCATTCTCGCGGCATGCTCATGACCTTCGTGATAACCGCCCTCTTTCTCATACGCGAGGTCAAAGTTTTCAGCGCTCCACCGCAAATCCTTATCCTCGAGGATAACCCGAAAATCCCACGCACGCCTTTTTTTGGGATATCGAGCCTGACATGCCACGCAAAGGGCTTCTGAATTATCCGGAAGTATCTTGAGAGGTTGCTTACAGCGCGGACAAATAAGCTCCATCATGACGAACGTTTCCTCCAATTCTTAAGATCGAAAAGAGCCCAGATTTGTTTGGCCTCTGAAATGTGTGTTAAAGTCGCAGCTAATAAATAGGCCAACCCTCCGACAGACATGAAAAGGATTGCCCAAATGAAGATAGGAATAAAGTTTGCGCGAAGGGGCATTGGGAAGACCTTCGGAGCGCTGAAAAATATCGCCACCATAATTACAACCGAATAAGCGCAAATTTTTAGCGCAAATCTCACAAGTTTTTTCCATTCAAAAGCAGAATGATGCTTCACGAAATCAATAAGCAGTGCCGCGAAAGAAAACCAGCAAATGCTGCTAAACCCAAGTGCAAGACCTACAAATCCTAGGATTCGGACAAAATAAATATTTAAAATAAAACCAATAACTTGAGCTGTCATGACCCACCGAAGCGCATTCCATGGTTTTTGTTCTGCGTAATAAACCTTACTTAAAATATCCATTCCCAAATGAGCAACAAATCCCACCAACATCACACCAAGGGCAGCCGCTGTGGTCAGGGTTGCATGTTCCGTGAACGAACCTCTTTGAAAAACGAGAAAAATAATGGTACGTCTCAGCACAATCATCATGCCCGCCAAAGGCAACCCCAGAAAGAAGATAAATCGAAGACTCCGATAAGTCAGTTCAAGATTCTTTTGCCCTTCAAGCTGTGCTGCCTGTTCAGAAAACTTTGGATAAAGCACTGTTTGAAGTGAGCTAAACATAAAATATCCGGGAATCGCATAAATCATGTTTGCATAACTGAAGCAACTCACCGCACCTTCAGCAAGATGCGAGGCTAAGTATCGCTGTTGATAACTCACAAGCGTGCTTAAAATGACGGTTAAAACAAGAGGCGTCAACATTCCAGCCATGCGCTTCATAGCTCCCATCACAGACACTGGGACAAGGCCAAATGGCTTTAAAAAAAATACAAAGGCGAGACTGCACGAAGCTTGCAATATTCCTCCCATAAGCGTCCCATACATGAGGCGGTCAGAACCTAATGCCGGTCCCATAAACAAACAAAAAGACAGAATCATGAGTGGGTAAAGAAAAGCCGCGATCCCGGCAAAAAAGTATCTGCGATAAATCAGAAAAATTGACGCGCAGAAATTTGAAATGCCAGAGCAGACAAGGATCAAAGAAAAAAAATGCGCCATCCTTACCGCATTTTGCAAAGTCTTCTCATGAAATCCCACACCTACTTCCATCATCAAAAATCGAGCAAAAAAGGCATAGAGAAATGCAAGAGCACAGGTTACTGTAATCACTAAAAGCAAATTAACGGTATGAAACCAGTCCTGCGCCTGTTTTCCCTTTTCCTCAAGAAGCCAGTGACTCACAGGAACCATGGCCAGGCTTAAAGTTGCCCCGATAATCGACTCCCCGATCGTCTGGGGTATCAACAAACTAAGGAAATAGGCGTCCGTTAATGCGCTAGCACCAAATGAGCGGGCTACCACCATCTGACTTAAAAAACCGAGAACACTTCGGAAAATCACAAAACCAGAAAGAAGAAAGGCTGTTTGCGAAGTACTTCGTTTTTCATTTTTATCCTGAAATCCTGCGATATCCATTTTAATATTCCCACGCTTTCATGGGCTCTTTGAGTATCAAGCGATTTCTAAATACCGTAACTGAAAGTCCAACGAGAAACCAAAAAGGAATCATCGTTCGAATGGTATAGAAATTTGCAATCGTGAGCCCATGCACCATCATCCCCACCAATCCCGACAGCAGCCCAATAGTAAGAGTGCTGGCCCAGGCATTCCCTGAACTAATTTCAAGCCATAATTTGTGGAGAAAAATACCTATTTGTGCAAGCAAAAGAAGAAAACAAGAAGTCCCAACAAACCCCAAGCTTGCTGTATCAAGGGCATACTGGTTGTCGACAAAACCTAATTCCACACTGCCCATCCCCCCGCCAAGAAACGGACTTTTTTTAACAAGATCCGTCACAATCGCGGCTCCAATCAACCGTGCTTGCCAAGAGGTCTCAATTCGCATCGCTGCGAAATAGGCTGCCAACTGTTTCGAACTCATATTGGGTTGCATTCTCTTATATCGAGCGATCATCGCAGGGTTCTTTTTTTCAATAATGCCTTGAATCGAAGTAAATTCTGTCTTGATCTCTTTAGGCAAAAGGGTAAATCCAATCGCCATCAAAATAATGATGGGTAAAATAAGGTTAAATCGCTTGCTTAAAAAAACATATGCCCCAAACATCATAGGAAATGCCACATAAGCACCCCGAGATCGGCAGTAGACAAAAACGATAAAACAGATTGATAGGTAAACCATCCACTTCCATTTCCGCGACCTTAGAGCTAAGGTTTGTGCGTGTAAAAGCATAGGAATAAGAATGAGGAGAAAACTAGCTAACGCGTTCGCTCCCGAATCTGAAAAAGTGGAAGCTGAAAGCGCTCTGCGAAGCACAAATACTTCGATTACCCCGAATCCGATCACGATAAAACTCGCAGCAAAAAATAGCCTCATAAAATTACGGAAATCCTGCGGAGTTCGAATTACATTTGCCGTCATAAAAAAAATCAAAAAGTACTCTGTCCTTTTCAGGAAGAATAAACTCCCCCGACGAAGATTCGTGGTTTCAGCAAATATCCCTAAAGTGGTGGAAAGAATCATGATAAACATAAAGAGATAAATGAATTTGATAAAAGGCACATGATCCGATTCGGCACGTGAACCAATGATTTTGGTAATCGCGACCTGGGCCAGCCACCCAATAAATACAGCGACAATAATAAAATCCTCTGGGTGAAGCCGCACCGATCGTTCCATTTGATATTGAGAAGCGTGAATCGTTCCAGCTTCAAATCCCGGAAGCAGCAGCGTGGAAATAACCATAAGTCCAAGCCCCATCTTAGGACGGTAAAAGGAGAGGGCCATAGAAAAAATACCAGCCACCGCAATGAGTGGATGCAGGGATTCGCTTGCTGCGATCTGTTCTCCAAACCAAAAGGAGAAATAGATAATCGCAATCGTAAACAGAATAATAAAGAAAATTTTACCCACGCACACCCCTACCTGAATAGAGAATTAGAGACTCAGAGAGATTATCGGTCAGAGGCTTCAAAAACCGAAATGCAGATTGAGAGGCAGATATATTATTGTAAGAGGGGTCTAAAAAAAATTGAACTACGCAGAATACTCTAAGGTTTTCCGCAAAACAATTTCATTGATGAATATCCTAAGTTCCGCGCCGTGAATACTGAAACCTCGAGGCCCAAAGCGCAAAATTTGATCCGCATGAGGATAGGCCTGGAAAAGCGCTTTTAGAAGCTCCGCACGCATCAAAGGATCTTTCAGATCTGAAACCTTGTTGATTTTTTCAGCCGCAATCAAGGCAGCAAACATTTGAACTACTTTGACCACCACTTGAAAATTCGGGTCCTGCCGAGATGAGTCATCTTGAACAAATCCTACACCAAAGAAATTTTCCGCCAACTGAGCTTGATCGGAGCTCTCTTCGACAAGAGGAATTGCTTTTTCATTCAAAAGTCCTCGAGTTGAATTTTTATCCGGCTTAGAAAACAAAACTTGGAGACCTAACTTAGCGAAAGCCCGACCCGAGGACCGGAATCGGGAAGGAAGAAAAATCCGAGTCCCTTGGTTGAAAGAAACCTGCTGGAGGGCTTCATTTAACGCCACACCATTCTCTTCCCCAAAAACAATGCCCAGAGGACCTTGTTGCCGTCGAACTCGATGAAAACGTTGGATAAAATAGCTTATCGCTTTCACAGAGGTCTCTTGATTTGGTATTTGAAATGAGATTTGATTTAAGAGCTCCTTTTCAAATCTATCAATCCCCCAAATCTCGATAAGGCTTCTTAGCCTTTGAGCCATCATTCGCAAATCTAAAATCGATATATTCAATGATAAGGTTTGCTGCGGCTTCATGAGAGAAAGCAGCTGTTGCAAAACGTGGTTCTCTTCTTGACCCCATTCGCCTTTTTGCTGACGAAGCTCATGACGTTTTTTGGGAAGCTGCATTTCGGCAGGTTTAATTTGCTGCTGATCTAACAATCCTTTAAGTTCGCTAGCAAGCGTTTGAACAGACTCTCCTAGATCCCTCCCATCCAAACTCGCAACCGTTGCTTTGACTCGAATGCGGTCTAAACGCGTATTATCATACCGGATCTTTCGCGCGGCAAACCCATGAACGTATAAAAACCGGAGCATGGCATAAAACGTCCCGCGTCTTTCTTGGGTCGTTATTTCCATAACTCGGCTTTTAGGATCCAGTTGATCCGATCCTTCTGGCCCTTGCACAACATCCTCCAGTTTGACCTGACTTTGCAG
>CAZOOM010000015.1:24607-28713 GCA_964581425.1 uncultured bacterium
TCATCAAATAATGTATCGAGATAATTCAACATCGCTAGGGGATGATCCCATTTTGAAAAAAGATGCGTGGCATGACGCTGAAGGATTTTTTGAATTTGGCTTAAGGGAATAGAGCGCTTCGAATCCTCAAATTCTTCCGGGATAGGATAATATCCAATATGTTTCACGTAGGAGGCAGTAGAAGGCATGGTATTAATACTTGTCTCGACCCGTCTCGGCGCCACAAAGGTAGAAAATCCAGAATAAAAAGTAAGCCCACTTGTTAATACGGGAAGAATCGGATTTTCAGCCCTTGGCGATAAGAAAAAGATTTCATAAGCAGCATGATCTTGCGAAGGCAAACGTTCTGCCAGAACTAACAACGTTTGTTCATTGGGAGGTGCCTGCTGTATTCTCTGAAGCAAGCGATAAACCACCATTTGTCTTCGAATGGTGGACCGATCAAGGGCCTGGACATAGCGCAGTCCAAAAAAACTTGTATACTCAGCAAAGAAGCCATCAAATCGAGCTTGATCCTCAAAAGGTTCCCAAAAAGAAAAAGTGGGTAAAGATAATCTGAGTGATTTTCCATTGGGAAGATTCAAACGACCATTCTGAAAATTTATCCCCGATGCCTCAAGATAATGTTCTAATAAATTTTCCCAAGTCATGTCACCAGGTTGCTCATCAAAAAAATTTGCACTATTTACTTTCCAAGCTGACATCATTTGGCGGAGCCGCTCCCTTTTAGCTTCTTCCGCCTTTGATTCGTCATGTTCTTTGTTTGCTTCTAAATTTCGATTTGTTAACTCAATATAAAGCTCATTCAAGCCCTCAAGAGGAGACCCCGCGCCCTCTCGGGTTACAAGGTTCCTAGCATCTAAATCCATGTGCACATAACGATCCGCAAAACTGAGCAAATACACCATTTGAACAATCTCCATGGGATCAATATTTCCAAAATGCTTGCGCGGCTGATTTAATAATCTGTGAACTTCTCTCTTTAGCTGACTTTGCTGGTCGCGCGTCATTAAATCCTGGCCCGTGTAATCATCTTCCGATCGAATTAGCTTCAACAAAAAAAAGATCCAGGTGATTGTTTCCACGATTTTTGGAAATTGCTCCCCTACTTCCGATTCTAAAATACCCCAAGCAGGAAGCAACTCTGCAACCTTGCGATGAAAATCACTAAATTCATATCCCTTTTTATCCGCAGGAAGTGAAGACTCCACATAAGCTGCTAACCGTAAAATTTGAATGGGTGATGCTGGAAAACCAATATCTGCCGGATCTCTGTGTCTCAGATCCAAGAATACCTCGCGTGCCATTTGCATACAAGGTTCCCGATTTGAAGCCAAAGACTCTAGGAATTGGCGCACTTGTAATTGATGAGTTGCGGGAGTAAAGCGCTCTCCCTCATGAACGGGCCTTGCTTGCGCTTCAGCATATTTCGCATTAGCTAACCCAGAAACCCCCAGATGATGAAGTCTTGCATCTCCGTAAGACAAATCAGCATCGATGCCAAGCAATCTCCGCCAAGCCTCTCTGAACTCAACAAGTTGCCTTCTTTGCTCTCTGCTTGTAAAACGCTCTCTAAAATCTGGTTCCGAGAGAACTTTTCTTATGGCTTTCTGAACTTCATGTCCCGCGTGAACTCGTATGATATGAGCTCCCTGTAAAGAAATAGCACGTTCCGCAATGGCTGCAACCTCAAAAATTTTCAGAATTAAAACCTCTCCATTATTCACTCGCATTTGATCTGCTAAATGTTTCCACAAAGGCAATGGTTCAGCTGCTTCACTAGGAGCGGTCGGTCCGATCTCCCAGGTTTCTTCTTCAATCCAACCTCTTTCGCGGGAAAATCGAAGTCCTCGCCGTAAATGCAGTTCAAAAGGCATCCCTTCTGGCAAAGGTTGGCTTTTAACTATTTCCGCAAGAAACGGAGGCTTATTTCCTGAAATACAAAGCTCGTGAACCATTCGAATCATGGTATCGAAAACAAATCGCGTTGACCGTGAATAAACGGACCGAAAGGTATCAGCATGAAAAGCGTGCTGCCTTGACCCATCACCGCTTAGGCCCTCAAAAAGCTGTGGAAGCTGAACAGAACGTTCATTTAGATTTTGCACAATCTCTTCAATAGAAACCGTTACCTTTTTTGATGAATCATCTCCGCGTTTCTTTTGCTCAATTAAATGGATCGATTTTTTTATCTCAAGAAGAAAAATAAAAATGGATTCAAGCTCATTTTTTTCATTTTCAAAAAGCGTTTCTCGCTTGCACAAATCCTCTATGGCCGCGCGAAGTTCCGGCAGTGTCATCGGTTCTTCATCTGAAAAAGAACTATTAACACCAAAGGGTTTTAGAGATCTTAAGACCCCTTTTAAGAAATTGAACTCTTCAAGACCTCCCAGGCCGTCCTTAAAGTCCAAATCGATTTTTTCAAAAGCGTGTTCCCCTCCGTGCTTCGCTAGCCGCATATTGAACCCGCCAAGAGCGTTTAAGAGCTTTCGATAATTATCTCTGTGAAGATTAACCAAAGCAGCCGATTCCTCTTGAACCGCATGTCCTGGATTCGCGAATAAGTCGGAAAGTTGTTCATCAGAAACTAAATCACGGCGAGAAAAAACTTGGGCCAGATGCTCAACTTCTGGAAGCCGCCCTTGATCCATACTCAGGGTAACTGAAATATTTTTAGTGCGGTGCCAATATTCCACCAGAGGTAAAAACGCTAAATTGCCCGCAAGATCGCCGCAAATGGAAACGCGAATACCCTGAGCAGCTGCACTGTCAACAATCTTGTTAAGCTCTTCGATCATTTCCGGACTAAGCTGGGTCCCAAATTTTGAAAATTCAGGATGATCGCGAGTCACGCGAATATTTCCTGTAGGATCTACTATCCGCGAAACAATATCTTCCTCTAAATCATTCGTTCCCACGCTGATAAAAGAAAACCGAAGTTCCCCGACATGATTCAATTCGCTTGGCAGTCCAACCAGAGGCGCTCTAACAGCTAAAATGGCATCCCGGTTAGCAACGGCTTCAAGGTTTTCGATCATAACGCCCCATTCAAAATCTTTCCCGAGCCGCTCTCTTTGTTCAGAAAAAAGATCTCCTTGGTTACGGGCGCGTTCAAAAGCGACTCCCAAAACTTTATCAGCCAAAAATTGGGCATCGTCGGCGGTGCGAATCATCGGAAACATGATTTTAACTTTGGGACAATTTTTCAGTGATGCTTGCGCCGCCAGAAGCGCCGCCACTTGAATTTCCAAAATCTTTCTTCCAATCTCCGTATTGCGATAAAAATGAAATCCAGTAATGGGCGTCTTAGCCTTCTTCATATCATCTGTCACCCATTCTGGATTATTCCAAGCTGCCAGAAGAAATTCGAGTCCCTTATCCGGCCAAAGATCAAGAGTGCGAACGGTTACTTCCTCGCCCACACTTGGAGAACTTAGAAGCTTTTGAAAATCCTTTCTCATGGCCGCAAAAAGAATGCGCTCCAATTCTCCTTCTCGATGGACGATTCTAGCGGATTTCTTTTTTGCTTTTCTTACACCCTCTGAGGGAACACTTCCAGCAGATGGAGGTAGACGGGTCTCGACTTCGGGCTTTGCTCCCACTTTCATGAGGCTGCGCATCGCATCAAGAACTTCCGGCGACATATCTTCAGTTCGTACAAGACCAGTACCTTCCACTTTTCTTCTCACTTCAGAACGTCCGGCTGAACGAGTAGAACTCAAGCCCCGATTAACAAAAAAGTGGCGATCCTTAAATTTAGGATTCCGCATGGTTCTTAGAGCATAAGAGTAAGTCGTCCGGGCGGCTTCGCGCTGAAGATCCCTTCGAGTTCCCACGTTTGGATTGATAAAAAGCTCACTTGATCCATGAGCATCAGCGGCCTTAACACGAAGAATAATTTCATCGCCTGCAACCGCAATTCCTTTTTCTGGATCCGCGGTGCCATTAGCACCATTGACACGCTCAAGAGCTTTTTTCAGTTTGTCCTGTTCTTCAACTTTATCAATGACAAAAATCAAAGGTGGATTGGTGTCACTTTTCATAATCAAAATCCAATGCTCAGAAAAACCTCCGCCCGAGGCTGAAACAATGGCCTTGATTCGTTC
>CAZOOM010000015.1:28723-35255 GCA_964581425.1 uncultured bacterium
GTATTTACGTCTTACTCGGTCAATCGTTAGCGTGTTGAGAGGTTCCAAAATCACCCAAATAATATTTTCCGAATCAGGATGTTCGCCCAAATTAAGATCATGATAACGTCCCTCTTCCCCGGTAATCTCTTGCTCCATTTCCATCATAGCTTCTTCTTTGGCGCGCAAAACATCTAGAAAATTTCGGTAAGTAAACCCGTTAGTACCTTTCAAAAAATTTACCGCGCTGAAATCCTTACCTACTTGCTCTCGAAATAAAAGAGAAAGCAAAGAGTTCCCCTCCCGCATTGCCGCAGCTAGCTCTTCACCTCGACTATCACTTTCACCAGGCAACGGTGTCTCTCCTAAAAAAATCTGAATTTGGGCAAGACCTTTTTGAACAGGCTCGAGATTTTTAATCGCCTCACGAATGGGGTGATTTAAATTAATCGAGGTAGGCTTTTTATCTCGTTGATCCCACGCCTTAAGATCTTCTTCCAGCTGCTGAATTCTCCGTCGCAAGACATTGGCCGCCAGACTATCGGGAGGAACCAACGCCAAATGCGCCCGATCATACTCAAGCTTTTTTTGCGTGATTATTTTAGGCTGTTCATTGAGAGCCTTATTGGGAGGCTCAAGATCGTCCTCCAGATCCGCAGTGTCTTCTCCCATAATTTTAAGTTGCGTGATTAACTTTTGTTTATCCTCTTCAGTCTTGAGAATAAGCCTACGAATAACTTCTCGTGCCACCCGAAGCTGTTCTTCAGGGGTTGTTTTCTTAGCTTTTTTTTCAGGCAAATTAAAGAGTGGCGCCATCGCTTGGTAACCGATGAGTCCAAACTCATCTCTGAGAGTTCTGTGAATTAACCCTTTTTCCGACGGATTCGAAAGGGCTGTATCAGTTTCCACTTTGGTGTGCTGATCCGCCATAAATTCTCGAAAAATTTCAGCAATTGAAAGCGACGTGGTTCTCCCATGATCCCGAGCGTCGTCGAGGGCAATTTGAACTACTTGAGATAGCTCATCGATGAGGCGAGAGAAATTTTCGCGGATATATTTTTCCTTGGGCGTGTCCTCGTTTTGTGTTCTTTCTACGCGAGCACGAACACCCTCCTGAAAACGCTTACGCCATAGCTCAACCACATTGTGAGGATCTAAATGCTTAGCAGCGGGAAGCTGCAATTTATCGTCCAGCATTGACGCAATATTCAAAACCCCGATTCGTCCTCGCGTGACCCGGTCAGAGACTTGGGCGAGACCAGCGATTTTCAGCTCAGATTTAGGCGGCACTTTGCCGTTGGGCTGCGTTCGAAGTTCGGCCCGGGATCCTTGAGGACGCACCCGCGTCAAATAAAATGTCGAGGGCGCTTCTACTTGAAGCTCAATTCTTGTCCGAAATTCAGGCCAAATTTCCACGACAGGGTGAGTTGGCTTATCTCCGATTTCAAGCCGCAGATGATGCGTCAAATCAAGACCTTGAAATTCCCGCTCATCCGAAAGTAGAGTTCCATTACTCCCGGTAAATGCTCCGGCATTCAAAACGCGAATTGGTGCTTTTCCCATCGGGGCCAAGTTTAAATGAGCCCAATCCGAGGAATTCCAGTGAGCAGCATCATTGATCCAAGTGGGCGTTATTTTTAAAACAGGGTTGCCTGTTTCATCAATAAGATAAATAGGCTCGCTCAGACCATTTAAAGGGATTTTATCTAAGCGCACTTCTGAGCGAAGAACATCGTGATGAGTAAGAATTTGTGCTGCTAGAGGATTATTTTTTAAATACCAATCCCGCTGCAACCGAAGCCTTTGATACATGATCATACCATCTTTGAAACGCACTGTGGAAGCGTCTGGGGAATCGACCCACACCATGGGAACTTCGGTGATCGTTGGATTTCCTGTTTTGATTTTTTTTAAGAGCTCCAGTTCGGTTGCAAAAGAAAACTGAGTGTCCTTCACCTGAGAAAGGGCCCAGGCTACAAAAGAAGCTGTAAACGCCTGAAATCCATTCTGAGGATCACGAACTTTGAGACCTAAATTCATTCGGACCGCAAAACTGTAAGCCATACTTATTGCAAGTGCCGCAATCGAACCTCCATTCATAATCGCACCAGGGACCCAGCGCGAACCTATCACCATCAGTTATTCTGGATCATCCATCAAAGGCTTGAGAATCAAAGGAATTTGGGTCAAATCTGAAGAGAGATCCGCGTCACAGTAAATTAAATGATGTGCGCCCAAACGCAGAAGATGTTCAAACCCTAAATAAATCCCTCCGCCTTTTTGACTGGCTTCGGCATAATTAACGCCTTTTTCCTTAGAAAGAAAAAGCACCTGAACTTTCGGCTGAACGTTTCCATCATTATCAGTAAAAGTAAGCGAGGAATATTCCTTAGCAATTTTTTGCGCCAAAGTCCCGGAAACATAATGATCCGTATTTTGAGAATTGCTCCGAGCGTCTTCGATGGAAATCCGAGGATTTAAATCCCCGTCATCCACAGCCACAAGAACCCAATCAAGTACATCGCGATAATCAGCAAACAAGGCTTCGAGTTGAGCAATTTTTACCCGAAGGAAATCTTCACCTAAAGGATCTTCAGACGCCTTTTTGATCCTTCTCGCTTCATGGAACATGGCGAAAGTAATACCAATCAATTGCTTTTGGCCTTTTTTTCTTAAATCTTCAGCGATCAATTTCATTTGCTCTCTCGCCTGTTCGAGCCGATTCAAAGCTAAGGCTTTGCTCACCCCTGTAAGCGATTCAATTTTAGGGTGAAGACTCAAAACTCCATGATCAGGCGAAATAACCTCAGCGGGATTTGATGCGCGGATTTCATTACGGACCACCAGAATCGGATCCACCAAACTTGAAGATAAGCGAGTCGACGATGCTAAACTTGCTGCGGTTAATGTTGGAAGATGCATTCTCTCTAAAAGCTGAAAGATTTCATTTTGATTGAGCACTCCTCTGCTTTCCAGTTCTTTAAGTCCGCGAGTAAACTGAGTGATCTTTTCAAGCAGCGCTTGATCTTCAAGTTTCTTTTTTTCTAAATAGTTTTTTCCATCATCCGTCAACTCATCTAAAAATGCCGTGTACTTTCCGGACTGGAATAATTTTTCATTTGAAGCAAGATCACGAAGAATTTGATCTCTCCAGCTTTTAAGCAATAAAGGGGTAGGGGTAAAGGGGTAGGGGGTAGCATAAAAATCTTTTATCCCTTTTCCCTTATCCCCTATCCCAGTGAGCAATTGGTCACGCACGCCGCGTAAAAATGCTTCATACAACTTAATTTTTCCATCTTCTGCCTTGAAGTATTTCGCCCACGAGATCTTCCCCTCTAAATGAGCTCGGTAAGAGGTTTGACTTGGGACCTTGCCAATTTCAGGAGAAATCCAGGCATAAGAAATGCCGTTTCTTCTAAATTTTTCGATCATGCCCTGAGTATGAAATCCACCCGCGACGAAAATGACTGTTCCTTGATTCATTTTCAGATTTTCAAAAAAGTCAGCTTCGCGCGACTCAGAATTAAGATAAAAATTCACCTGATCAGGATAGGGAGCTAAAGAAACGCTTGATTTTTTGAGTTCCATCCACTGATTCCGTGTGAGCTCTAATTGAATCAATTTCTTGATAAGTTGAATCTGATGCGTTTCGCACTGAAGGTTCAAAATCCTTTGTCTTTTTGAAAGATCCAGTTCACGATTTGCCCCTGCTAAGAGACTCGCGCGGATATACGCATCTAAATCTGCAGCAAAACGAGTAGCTTGGATATTTCGAAGATACCGCTGAGTTTTTACTTGGTGAGATAATTCCTTGGAAAACGTCAAAGCCACGTTTGCTTTTTCAGCGAGATCTTTTAAAGTTAAAGCAAAATCAGCTGGGCTCATGCTCTCGTTGTGAAAATCTTGCGCCGCAGAATTTAAATTTTTTATTTCTTCAAATTTTCGCTTATTGTGAAGGTTCTTCCGGAGAAGACTTAAGTTTTTCTCAATTTCTAGATTTTGAATGGTCTGCAGCTTCTGATCTTCTAGAAGGAGTTTGATCGATCCATCCGGCCGCTTAAAAAAACTCAAGGCCCTGATCATTCTTTCAAGGCTTTCTTGATCTTCGTAAAATTTCATCACTGCTTGATCCGCGGCCCACAACTCAGATCCGTAAACCCTTTTCTTTTCCCTAAGCAGAGCAAGCTCTTTTTCCTGAAAGGATTTAAGCTGAGAGTCTTGGCGGCGCATGGCCTGACGATATAAAGACAAGCCTTGTTCGTAAAGCGCCCAATTCTCAACACCAAAAAAACGAGATGAATAATTTGTCTTGGATGAAAAAATCGCAGCCCCGTTCCCCCCTGTCAATTCTCCACGTTCATAGTAATGATCTAAAACATCTCGCAGTATTTTTTGATCAGGGAAGCTTTGAAGAAATTGAGCGTCGATATCACCACTTGAACCTTCAAGTGCCACACGAGAAATCGCATATTTATTTTGCAGAGATAAAATAATCTTTTCAATATTGCGCTGTGCCTCAGGAATTTCATGCGCATCCTGAATCAAAATCACAGAAAGCGGCCCTTCCCCCCCCACTTCCTCAACGCTCCCCAGTTTAGAATCCAGCTGAACCGTGGTTAAGTGGGAGCTTTCCGATAAAGGGATATCCAAAGTCCGCGAGGGCATGGCAGCAAACCCAGACGGAATTTGCCCCAGCAAAAAAATAAAAACCAGGACCACTGCAATAAGCTTGTTCGTATAATGGTTCATAATTTGTTTGATTTGGATTTAAAGGCTTTAAAAATCTTGCTAAAATGTAACTGGTATTAGAGTTAGAATCAATTTTTTAATGATTGCGAATGGTCAAATCATATCATTAAATAACATTAATTTTCAATCATTATCACCCCAAACATCACCCCACCGTTTGCTGGCTAGCATGCCTGAAATATTTCATGATCAAAATAATCATCATGATTTAGGTTCAAGATGCGAACTCTCCCACTTCCGGATATGATAACGCTATGAATTCTAATTTATTTGCTGCACACACCCATTGGGAAACCGACCCTAATCCGCTCGCTCTCAAATTGGCGGAACTCAAAGCTCTCAAGCAGAACATTTTGGATCTCACTCTGTCAAATCCCACAAAAACAAATTTTGATTATTTCAAATCTTCTTTACTTGAACCCTTTCAAAATGCAAACAATCTTCAATATGATCCTGATCCGCGCGGACTTAAAACTGCGAGATCTGCGATTTGTCATTATTATGAAGAAAAAGGAATCATTCTTGATCCTAGACAAGTTTTTATTACAGCCAGCACAAGTGAAGCTTACTCTCTTGTTTTCAAACTTCTGATGAATCCTGGAGAGAAAATCTTGGCCCCGCAACCAAGTTATCCCCTGTTGGACTTTCTTACTCATGCGGATGGGATTGAGACCGTCAAATTTCCGCTTCAATACCAGGAACAATCTTGGCAATATGGAGGTGGAGCTTTTCAAAATTTAAGCATCGAAAAATTTAAAGCGGTGCTGATTGTAAATCCCAACAATCCGACTGGAAATTTTTTTCAGGATTCTTTGCCCCATCAGTGGAACAAGATTTCTAAATCTCACGGCTTCTCGTGGATTGCAGATGAAGTCTTCCTTGATTACCCACTGACATCTTTAAGGCCTTATTCTTTCACCCGTCAAAATGAAAGATTAACCTTTACACTTAGTGGAATATCAAAGGTTTTAGGCATGCCTCAAATGAAGTTATCCTGGATCATCATCACAGGACCTTCTCAAGAGCGGGAAGAAGCCATCTCCAGGCTCGAAAATTTGTCTGATCTTTATTTGTCAGCGAGTACACCCATTCAAAATGCTTTGCCTAGTTGGTTCGAAAAGAAAGATATCATTCAGTTCGAAATCAGGTCTCGAATTCAAGATAACTTTGAGTTTTTGAAATCCGCAGTGACATCATTTTCTTCTCTGATAATGCCAAAAACAGAAGGCGGCTGGTGCACTCCTCTCAAACTTCCTCAAATCAAGTCCGATGAAGCATGGGCCCTCAACCTGCTTGAAAAAGCACAAACCCTGGTACATCCCGGGTATCTCTATGATTTCTCCGACGACTCTTGGATAGTGCTGAGTCTGATGACAAAAAGCGAGGAATTCAAAGAAGGCATTCGCCGCATCCTTAACTGTGTGGACAAGGAAACTTCCAATTAAGCAACTTCGATAAGTTTTTTGGGAGCGCTTAATCCTCGGAGAATGGTAATTCGGGATTTGGGAATATCAAAGTAGGAAGCCAGCGTTTCTATCACCGAATCGTTTGCTTTTCCTTTTTCACGCCTGGATTTCACACGTATTTTGAATGAGGTCTCGGTTATCTTTTCTACCTGATTTGTTAATGCTCCAGTTTTTACCTGGACTTCGATTTTCATGAGCAGGATGATTGAGTTTTGGCGAATCTCAGGAGCGGCAAGTTAAAAACAATCTGCATCTTTAAGCCGCGGATAGAGTTTATCTTTATCAGAAAGCAGCGGGGAACGCCCTATCTCAGGCCAAACGATTCCGATATCAGGATC
>CAZOOM010000016.1:0-17348 GCA_964581425.1 uncultured bacterium
CTTTTTTATTTACTTTTTAACCTCTCAAAGAAAATTTGATTTCAAACTTTTCAAGTTTGATCTCGCGCTATTAGCTTCATTTTTCATTTTCTTTGGACAATGTACTCTTTATGGTAGGGCAGCTGGCATGGGCACTTGGGCTAATTTAATTTTATGGATTTCCATTTCGCTAACAATTCTCAATTTAAAAAAACGACCGAGCTTGACGGATCAAAGTACCCCATAAAAACACTTTGAGTCGTAATTTTTTCCTGTGATAGAATAAATCAACTTATTTCTTGATTTCTAACTCAGCAAATCTGTCATCATGAATATTCTTGGTATTTCTGCGTTTTATCACGACTCCGCAGCCTGTCTTGTACAAGATGGGAAAATCATTGCTGCGGCCCAGGAAGAACGCTTCACGCGAAAAAAGCACGATGCCGACTATCCTCAGCACGCGGTGGATTACTGTCTGAAAGCTGGGGGAATTACCGCCAAAGAACTTGATCTCGTAGTTTTTTATGAAAAGCCTTTTCTTAAATTTGAGCGCCTCCTTGAATCTTACATGTCGTATGCACCCAAAGGCTTATTCTCATTTCTTAAGGCCATGCCGGTTTGGATCAAACAGAAACTTTGGATCAAATCCCTGATTCAGGAAAAACTCGGATGCGAACCGAAAGTCATTTTCCCGGAGCATCACGAATCCCATGCCGCCTCTGCCTTTTATCCCTCGCCTTACCAGGAAGCTGCTTTCCTTACGGCGGACGGCGTTGGAGAATGGGCCACGGCAAGCTATGGCATTGGAAAAGGAAATCAGCTTGAAATTTTGGCGGATATCCGCTTTCCTCATTCGCTTGGCCTTCTTTATTCTGCATTCACTTACTACACGGGTTTCCGAGTCAACTCGGGTGAATATAAACTCATGGGTCTTGCTCCTTACGGTGATGGGAAATACAAAGATCTCATTCTCAAACATTTGATTGATATCAAAGAAGATGGATCTTTCAAACTCAATCTTGAGTATTTTGACTTTGCAGTAGGTCTGACCATGACGAATTCAAAGTTTCATGACCTTTTTGAAGGCCCTCCGCGTAAGCCTGAATCTAAAATCACTCAAAAAGATATGGATCTTGCAAAATCCATTCAAGAAGTCACTGAAGAAGTCATGCTCAAAATGGCAAAACACATTCACAAAACCACGGGCATGAAACATCTCTGCCTTTCAGGCGGAGTGGCCTTAAACTGCGTTGCTAACGGACGTATTCTTCGTGAAGGTCCTTTTGAAAGTCTTTGGATTCAGCCTGCAGCAGGAGATGCAGGGGGAGCACTTGGCGCAGCGCTCTACGGCTGGTATCAACATTTAGGCCATCCACGAAATTCGGACAACAAAAATGATTTCATGAAAGGTTCGTATTTAGGACCTGAATATTCCAATGACGAAATCCAGTCCTTTCTTGACGCTGAAAAAATTATTTATAAAAAACTCTCCGATGCGGAGCTTCCCAAAGCTGTTGCAGATCTCATTGCTCAAGAAAAAGTACTGGGTTGGTTCCATGGCCGTCTCGAATTTGGACCGCGCGCACTCGGGGGAAGATCGATCATTGGAGACGCCCGCTCGCCCAAAATGCAGGAAGTGATGAATCTTAAAATCAAATTCCGCGAAAGTTTTCGCCCTTTTGCACCTTCAGTCATGGAAGAAGAAGTCACAAAGTATTTTGAAATTCATCAACCAAGCCCTTACATGCTTCTCGTGGCTCCGGTCCAAAAAAATCTGCGCAGGGAAATGAACGAAGAAGAACAGAAGAAGTTTGGAATCGACAAACTGAATGTGGTGCGCTCCACCGTGCCTGCGGTCACTCACGTTGATTATTCAGCTCGTATCCAGACCGTTCGTTCTGAGGTAAATCCGCCTTACTACGCCACGTTGAAAGAGCTCCGAGATCGCCACAACTGCGCCACGATCATTAATACTTCCTTTAACGTACGGGGAGAACCGCTGGTCATGACCCCGCAAGATGCTTACCGCTGCTTTATGCGTACGGAAATGGATTATTTGATCTTAGAAAATTTCATTCTCGACAAGAAAGATCAGAAAGCCCTTGAAAAAGACACCAATTGGCGCAAAGAATTTGTACTGGACTAGATGATGAAAGAATTATTCAAAGAAATCAAAGCGATTCCATCCTCCCGCAAAGATCTTGAGCGTTTTGGGCTGGGCGGCATTATTTTCTTCGGCTCTATTTTTTTGATTGCACTTATTTTTGCTCACAAGATTCATTGGAATCTTCTAATCATTGGGAGCTCTCTTTATGTCTTGGGAAAACTTGTTCCTCATCTACTTAAAATTGTTTATTTTCCTCTTGTGATTTTTGGTTTAATCATGGGGCACATTGTTTCGACAGTGGCACTGACGCTTTTATTTTTCTTATGCCTAACTCCGATTGCCGTTTTAGCACGCATCACCGGAAAAAAATTTCTAGATCTTTCCTTTCGAAACCCGTCGGACTCTTATTGGAACAAACGTGAGAAGAGTTCTGATTTAAAAACCAGTTGTGAAACTCAATATTAGAGGTCTCCCATGGGCAAACTTTCTATTCTTAAAGAATTTTGGGATTTTCTAAAAGTTCGGAAAAAATGGTGGTTGACTCCAATTATCCTGGTTTTCCTGCTTCTTGCGGTTTTGATCATCTTGACTCAAAGCACACCCGTGGCACCTTTCATCTACACTCTCTTCTAACAAATCTGTTAGAATAGCCCCTCCACGAAAGGGCTTTTCATGAAGAGAAACTGGTTTATCCCGAGTTATCATTACCGGGCCTGGCATCGCCGGCTCTTTTTCTGGCTATTTGATACCATGGGTTGCCTGATTCGTTTGATAAGCATGCGCCGGAAACCTGTCTTCGAGGCTTCACGCATCCAGCGCATACTTGCGATTCGCAATGATCATCTCGGAGATTTTTTGATGGCCATCCCAGCGATTAAGGCACTCAAGATTGTCTTTCCCGAAGCAAAGATTGATTTGCTCGTATCTGCAGATGCTGGTCCGCTTGCAAAAACACTTCCTGATATCCACGAAGTCTATGAATTTAAAGCATCCTGGTTTTCAAAGAAATTTATTGGTAAAAAACTTTCCGAAGCAAGACAGCTGGCCCATGAGTTTCGAAAGAATAAGTACGATCTTGCCATTGATTTTCGAGGAGACCTCCGAAATATTATCTTAATGTTCCGATCTCATATTCCTTTTCGATTGAGCTATGGCGTCACAGGCGGGGGATTTCTCCTAAGCTCATGCCCTCCTTACCCTCAAAATGAACACCAAGTCATGGTCAATCTCAAACTGCTGCAATCACTTGGTTTTACCGTCACACCGCCTTCGACCTCATTTAAATCATCGCCTGAATCTAAAGAAAAAATCCTTAAATATTTTCCACGCCTTTTTTCAGAAAATCCGAAGCCTCTATTAGTCATCCATCCTAGCGCTGGCTATCCCTCAAAAAGATGGCCGATCGACTATTTCAAAAATCTCATGTCTGCAATTTTAGATCAATCGTTAGCCAAAATTGTTTTGATTGGAAGCGCTATGGACCGTGATCTTTTTGATTTTTCAGATTTCGATCCGGTTTTAGTTCAAGATCTTCGTGGGAAATGCCCACTCACAGATCTACCCGCTCTTTTTGAGGTTGCTGATCTTTATCTCGGGAATGATTCAGGACCTGCCCATGTGGCAGCACTCACAAACATTCAGTCTGTCATTCTTTTCAGCGGAACCAATGAGCCTCACCTTTGGCGACCTTGGTCGAAACAAACTTCACTTTTGACCCATCCCGTCAATTGCTCTCCATGCCACGCGAAAGAATGCCCCTTAAAACATCACGCCTGCATGAAAGAAATTCGGGTTGAAGATGTCCTGCAAGCGTTAAAACCCCATTTGCGCACTTATTCCATCCGACCCGCGCAAGCTGCTTATGAAATTTGATATTGGAATTGACTGCCGGATGCTCCGCAACTCGGGAATCGGTACGTACATCAAAAATATCGTCAATCGCTTACCAGAAAAATTTTCTGCGGCTGAACATAGCGCTTGTCTTTTTGTATCTTCACCTTTGCTTGAACCTCATTTACCTGAAAGCTTTTCAAAAAGCAGATTCCATGCCCGGATCTATTCTATTCACGAACAATTAAATTACGCCTCTAAACTTGCAGCCTGCAAGGTCTGGCATTCACCCCACTACAATATCCCGATATCCAAAGGAAAGACCAAACTTGTGGTCACAATTCACGACATCATCCACTGGATTTTTCGAAAAGATTTCTTAAACCCTATTCAAGCCATGTACGCCGATTACATGCTGCACCGAGCAGTTCAAATCAGTGACCATATCATTACTGTTTCAGAGCACACGAAAAAAGATCTCGTCCGGCATCTCAGGGCAGATCCTGAAAAAATCACAGTGACTTACGAAGCCGTCTCAGATAAATTCAAGTCAGGAAAATCCCCTGAAGACTTTCATGAACTCCAAAAAAAATACGGGATTGGAAAATCTTTTTTCTTATATGTCGGCCTCATGAAACCTCATAAGAATGTGGTCTGGCTTATCCGAGAATTCCAGAAAGCAGTGCAGCGGGGAAAAATCAAATCATCGCTCGTGCTCGTAGGGAAAAGAGATCCCAAATATTCTGAGTTAAATGCCGCGCTTTCTAAAAATCTAGCCAATGACCGGATCCATATTCTTGAATCCGTAGAGTCCAGCGAATTGAGCACTCTTTATCATCACGCCTTAGCTCTGGTCCATCCTTCTCTTTATGAAGGATTTGGGCTCACGCTACTTGAATCCATGGCCTGCGGCACACCGGTGATTGCCTGCAATACCTCCTCAATCCCAGAAGTTGTAGGAAATGCAGCGCTTCTTTTTAACCCCAATGATGCCGCGGCTTTTCTTCATTTCATGCATCAAATTGAGGATTCCGAACAAACTCGTCTTGATTTGATTCAAAAAGGACTGCAGAATATCCGCCGTTTTGACTGGCAAAAAACAGCCGATGAAACATTTCAAGTCTACGAAAAGGTTTTGTCCACATGTCCAAAGTAGCGCTGATTCACGACTGGCTCATCCATATGCGGGGAGGAGAACGTGTTCTTGAAGCCCTGGCAGAAATTTATCCGGATGCCACCATCTACACGCTGTTTCATGACCGATCCCAATTAAGTCCGACTTTACAAGCCATGAAAATCCGAACATCTTTCCTTCATCATATTCCAGGCATCAAGCGATTTTACCGCTGGCTTCTTCCATTATTACCCATGGTGATTCGAACCATGAAAATTGACCGCGATACTGAAATCGTGATTTCTTCTTCGCATTGTGTGGCTAAGGGCATCCCTATTCCGCGTAAAGCACTTCATGTTTGCTACTGTCACACACCTGCCCGCTACGCCTGGGGATTTGAGCAAGATTATTTTGGGAATTTTCCAAAAATTACAAAACCTCTGATTAAAGCCATGCTTCACAGTTTCCGCCGCTGGGATCTCAAATCTGCACGCCGCGTCGATTTTTTCATCGCAAATTCTGAAAACGTGCGCTCACGAATCAAACATTATTACCATCGGGAATCTGAGGTCATTCATCCGCCGCTCGACACAGAGCAATTTCATTCACTCGATCTTCAAGGTGATTATTATCTGGTGGTGTCAGCTTTTGTCCCGTATAAGCGTGTGGATCTAGTGATTGAAACTTTTAATACGCTCGAACGTGATCTATTAATTGCCGGATCAGGACCGCTTCGCGAACATTATGAGACTTTGCTGAGAAATCCACGGATCAAGTTTTTGGGATCCGTAACCGATGATGCCTTAACCTCACTTTATGCCAAAGCACGTGCGCTCATTTTCCCAACCGATGAAGATTTTGGAATCGTTCCCTTGGAAGCGCAATCCTGCGGAACACCAGTGATTGCTTTTGGAAAAGGGGGAGCCCTCGAAAGCGTAAAGACCGGAGTTTTCTTTGAATCTCAAACGACAGAGTCTTTGCGTGAAGCTATTCTAAAGTTTGAAAAAAATGTCTATAATCGTCAAGAGGTCTCGCGCAAAGTGCAGTCTTTTTCCCGTCCACGATTTCAGTCCGAGATCAAACATGCGCTTGCGCGTTATTTAAAAGAGAAAAAGGATTATGCCCACAAATAGGTCTCGTTTTTTTTCCGTGATTGTTGTTGCCACCGATGCGATTGCCATCACTGTGAGCTTCATGGCAACGTATCTTTTTCGCTTTCACACGGGCGTTATACCTTTGCACGGATTACCGAATCCTGAGGATTACTCACAGGCCCTGCTTGTAGTGGTTCCCATTTACCTGCTCTTCTTTCGAGCTTACGGACTTTATTCGTCACGCAAGCGCCAGCGCCGCATTGAAGAGATTTTTCAAACCCTCAAAGCCTCGACGATGTCCGTCATCATTTTAATGTCACTGACATTTTTTTACCGGGGATTTTCCTTTTCACGAGTCTACCTCATCTTACTCTGGATTTTTTCCATGCTTTTTGTCTCCCTCGGCCGCTACCTTTTGATCAGTTATGAATATCGCCGCCGCATTCATCAAAAGGATATTGATCGAGTCCTTCTAGTGGGTGCCAATAGAAACACGAGACAAATTATTGAGTGGGCCAAAACCAATATCCACTATGGAAAGCAGATCATTGGAATTTTGTCGCAAGACCCTGCATCCATCGGTAAACATTTTGAAGACATCCCCGTAATTGGAAGTATTACGCAAAGCGAGTCCTTTATTTTGGAATCAAGACCGGATGAGGTCATCTTGCTTGAAACAAGTCTGGATCGTCAAAAGATCTCGGATCTTGTGGCTATTTGCGAAGACCAATTTGTGGATTTTAAAATGGCCGCTGACCTTTACGGCATTATGTCACAGCATGTCGATGTCGAGTATCTCAGCACGGTTCCGCTTCTGGGCTTTAGAAATCTTCCGCTCGATGATTTATGGAATCGGGTACTCAAACGCACCTTTGACATTGTCATTTCTTTTCTTATGATTTTTTTCACTTTCCCTATTTGGATCACTGCCATGGTTCTGATTAAGCTGCAGGATCGCGGACCTATTTTTTATAAGCAGGACCGAATGGGACGCGATCAGAAAATTTTTAAGGTTTATAAATTTCGAACCATGCGCGTGGATGCTGAAAAGGAAACAGGCCCGGTCTGGGCGCAGGCCAATGATCAGCGCCGCACAGGTCTTGGCGGATTTTTAAGAAGATGGAACATCGACGAGCTCCCGCAGCTCTGGAATGTACTTGCAGGCGACATGAGTCTTGTGGGTCCAAGGCCAGAGCGTCCACACTTTATTGAGCGCTTCCGTGACGATCTTCCTCGTTATATGTCGCGCCACAAGGTAAAATCCGGCCTAACGGGCTGGGCAGCGGTTCATGGTTACCGCGGTAACACCTCCATTGAAGAGCGTCTCAAGTATGACCTCTATTACATGGAAAATTGGTCCCTGCTTTTGGATCTTGAGATTCTCTTCATGACGCTCTTTGCTTTTAAAAATGCCTATTAATTTAAGGCAAAATCCGCTAAATTACACGCTCACAAAGGACTAAACATGCTTGAAACTTCAGATAAGACCTCGACTCAAATCAAAGCGCCCGTCTCCGTTGTCATCATCGCAAAAAATGAGGAGAAAAGACTCGAGCCTTGTCTCCTTTCAGCTAAAAGCTGGGCTTCTGAAATTGTGGTCCTTGATGACATGAGCACCGACCGCACTCGGGAGATCGCTAATCAATACGGATGTCAGGTTTTTCAACGTGCGATGGATATCGAAGGCCGTCATCGAAATTACGCCTATGATCAAGCCACACAACCATGGGTCTTAAGTTTGGATGCAGATGAGCGCATCACTCCAGAACTTGCGCAGGAAATTACCAAGGTCACAAGCGATCCTTCAGTCACGCATATTTGTTTTTCCATCCCCATCAAAACCTTTATTGCGGATGAATGGATTCAAGGGGCTGGCTATTATCCAGCGGCTAAGACACGGCTTTTTCGCAAAGGGCAATTCCGCTACGAAGAAGCCCGCGTTCATCCACGCGTGATTTATCAAGGCACCTGTGGACATCTCAAAGGAGACATTCTCCACTACTCAGCCGCAAATCTGGAACATTGGATCAGTAAGTTCAACCGTGAGACCACTCTTGAAGCTGACAAATGGATCCAAGATGGTCGCAAAGTGTCTCTGGCGAATAGCATCCGTAAAACCTTTGATCGATTTCTGAAAAATTATTTCATGAAAGACGGAATCAAACACGGATTTTTGGGATTTCTCATGTCGGTTTTTCACGGACTCTATCAGCTCTTTAGCTACGCCAAATACCGTGAAATGAAACGGCTTCAGTCTAAGGATAAGGGAGGCTCCATCACTTGATGGAATCCTTTCGTGCTGTGATGCCGCAAAAACCAACACATCCATCTTCCAAAATTATCTTCATTGACCGTGACGGCGTTATTAATGTGGATCCTATCGGAGACTACATCAAGCGCTGGGAAGATTTCCGCTTTGAGGATGGAGCTCTCGAAGCCTTGAAAAAATTAAGCGATGCAGGGTTTGAAATTGTCATCATTTCAAATCAGGCGGGGATCGGTGACGGTGTCTACCCAGAATCTGAACTCTGGCGCATCCACGGTAACATGATTGAAATCTTCAAGCAAAAGGGAATCCGATTTCGCTCCGCTCACTATTGTCTTCACGGAAAAAACGCAAAATGTAAATGCCGCAAACCTGAAATTGGTCTTTTTGAAGAAGCCACGCGCGGCCTGACTTTTGACCGTAAATCCACCTACTTCGTTGGAGATAAAATTTCAGATATGGAAGCAGGAAAAAGATTCGGACTCAAAACCGCTTTTGTCCTCACGGGCCACGGCAAATTTGAAAAAAATCGCCTCGGCGCTTCAAGCCAACCTGATCTCATCGCAACAAATCTAATGGATGCTGCAAAAAGGATCATAGAATGAAAATCCTGTTTTTCCACGCAAGCGCAGGTCAAGGTCACAAGAAGGCAGCTGAAATCGCCTCCAAAGTCCTGCTCGAGCGGGCGAATCCTCCGGTTAATATTCAAACCCATGATGCGCTGGATTGGACGTCACCTTCCAGCAAAAAGCAATATCTCGATTTTTATTTCTATTGCGTTAAGTTTTTTCCCAATCTATGGGGTTGGTTCTATGATTTTACAGATCGTCCCTCGGTTTATAGTGTCATTCAACCCTTTCGACGACTTTTTAATTCTCTTATTGCCAAGAATCTGGTCAAAAAAATCCTTGAGGAAAAACCTGACGTCATTGTCTCAACTCACTTCTTAGCTTCGGAAGTGGTAGCCCATCTTAAGTGTTCCGGAAAGACAACCGCAAAACTCATCACCATTATTACAGATTTCATGCCCCACACCACTTGGATCAATCCTGGCACAGACTTTTACTGGGTAATGTCAGAAGAAACCAAAAAGGAGGTCATGAAGCGGGGCGTGCCTGAAAGCTCTATTTTTGCAAAAGGCATTCCGGTTTCTCCAATTTTCAAACCTCAAAATCAAAAAGAAGAAGTTCGTGCCAAATACGGTCTGGACAAAAAACGTTTTACCATCCTTCTTACGAGTGGAAGTTTTGGATTTGCTTCGTATGAATCTGTGTTGAGAAATCTCGAAGCCTTTCGTGAGCAAATCCAATGTCTTGTGGTTTGCGGAAACAATTCGGAGGTTGAAAAGGATCTTTCATCCATGACCTTTGCGTTTCCGGTCAAAGTTTTTGGGTTTGTGAATTTCATGGCAGATCTGATGGAAGCAAGCGACCTCATGATAGCAAAATCAGGAGGTCTGACCAGTTCTGAAGGCCTGGCAAAGGGGATTCCGATGATTGTCACTCAACCCATCCCGGGGCAAGAAACACGTAACGTTGATTTTCTTAAATTTCATGAAGCGGCTTTTTTCATTCAAGCACCGAGTCAAATAAAACTCATTGTGGAAAATATTTTAAAGCACCCCCACTTGCTTGAGATGAAAAAATCAGCCATTGCGCGTATTGCCAAACCCAACGCAAGCGAGGATCTTGCTGATTTTATTGTGAAATTATGTCCTCAAAAAAACACCTAGAACCTCCTTTGGCTCATGAAGCCACACCTGCACAGGGGCGCATTTTTTTAAAATCACTCAAAGAAGAGGGGATTGAAGATCTTTACCTGGACACCCCCAAAAAGACAGCTACGGTGAGTCCGCCCACACCACAGCCTAAAATCCTCGAAAAACCTAATCTTGCAAAAGAACCTGCCCCCTCTTCTTCCAAAGACGCTTTGATCAAGCTCAGGGAAGAAGTTTTGCCTTGCACAAAATGTAGTGTGCTCGTCCAGAACCGAAAAAGTGTGGTTTTTGGATCCGGCAATGTTCGTGCAAGCCTCATGTTTGTGGGAGAAGCCCCAGGACGCGACGAAGATTTGCAAGGACTTCCGTTTGTCGGCGCAGCCGGACAGCTTTTGACTAAAATCATTGAATCCATCGGCCTCAAACGCGAGCAAGTCTTTATCGCAAATGTCCTCAAGTGCAGACCGCCCAACAATCGTCCGCCTGCCATTGAGGAAATTTCAAATTGCGAACCTTATCTGCTGAGGCAAATTGAGATCATCCAGCCGAAAATTATTTGCTGCCTCGGAACCTTTGCCGCGCAAACCTTGCTCAAAACTACGACCTCAATTTCTCAACTCCGTGGAAAAATCTTTCCTTTTGGAAACGCGGAGCTGCGCTGCACGTATCATCCCGCTTATCTTTTGAGAAACCCTGCTGACAAAAGAAAAGTGTGGGAAGACATGAAGCAAATCAAAGCCGCGCTTGAAAAAATCGCATGAACGCGCCCACTCAAACTCAAGTTTGCGCTCAGGTTGCCGTTCCGCTTCCAGTCAATGACCCTTTTTCTTATTTAATTCCCGATGCACTTACTGAAAAAATCAAACCAGGAATTCGCGTTCTGGTGCCTTTTAAAAATCGTGAAATCACAGGTTATGTGACTGAAATTGCGGAAATCTCGGATGAAAAAAAACTAAAACCTATTCAAAGTGTGTTGGATGAAGATCCTGTGCTCAGCCCTACTTTACTTGCACTTACAAGATGGATACGCGATTACTACGGATCAAGCTGGGGAGAATCCATTGAAAATGCCTTACCCAAATGGGTGAAATACGGCAAAAAGGCAGACCGCGCTCTGAAGAAAAAAGAAGCACTTTTGGAACCTGATTCAGGTGAAAAGAAAGCTGATTTCAAACTTTCTCCGGATCAGGAAAAAGCCATGGAAATCATCCGCAGATCTTTTCTAGAGACAGAACCTAAACCCATACTTCTTCTGGGAGTTACCGGAAGCGGTAAAAGCGAACTCTACATCCGTTCCATCCATGAAGTTCTTCGCGAAGAAAAAAGTGCCATTTGCCTTGTCCCTGAAATTGCGCTGACGGAGCAGTTAAAACTTTTTTTCCTGCATCAATTTGGAGACCGCCTGGAAATCCTGCACAGCAAAATGAATGATACGGAAAGATTTCTAGCCTGGCACCGTCTGATGTCCGGGGAAAAAAGAATTGTACTGGGACCGCGTTCTGCCATTTTTGCTCCTGTACAGAAACTCGGGCTAGTGATCATGGATGAAGAGCATGAAGGCTCATACAAACAGGAAACCAATCCACGCTATCACGCACGCGAAGTAGCAGAATGGCGCGCACGCTACGAAAAAGCTCTCTTCATCATGGGATCGGCCACGCCTTCACTTGAGACCATGTACCGGACCACGCTTGATGAAGTCCGCAAAGTGGAACTCACAAGCCGCATTGATGACAAGCCGCTTCCCAAAGTTCAAGTGATTGACCTTAAGCGAAATCCCGGCCCCTCAAAAAAAACGCCGATTCTCTCGCAGCTTTTGATCCAGGAAATTGAAGCTAATCTGAGAAAAAAAGAGGGGACCATGCTGCTTTTAAATCGACGGGGATTTTCAACCCACATCAGTTGTCCGCGCTGTGGTGAAATCGAAAACTGCACATCCTGCCAAGTCTCCCTAACCTTTCATCAGGAAGACGGAAATCTGCTATGTCATTACTGCAATTACCAAAAACCTGTGAGCACAGAATGTGCTAATTGCCATTCACCGTTGCTTCGTTTTGCAGGATTTGGAACTGAAAAAATCGAATCTGAAGTGGCCCGCATTTTTCCGATGGCTCGAATCGGAAGATTGGATGCTGATACGGTTCAAAAGAAAGGCTCTCACGAAATCATTTTAAAGGAATTCCGGAACCGAAAAATGGACATTTTGATCGGAACCCAGATGATCGCCAAAGGATTTGATTTTCCTCATGTCACACTGGTGGGTGTTGTCCTTGCGGATGTTGGACTCATGCTTCCTGATTTCCGTTCTTCAGAAAGAACGTTTCAGCTTTTGACGCAGGTCGCTGGACGCGCCGGAAGGGGAAACATTCTTGGCCGGGTGCTTGTCCAAACTTTTTCACCTGACCATCCAAGCGTACGCTTTGCCAAAGACCATGATTTTTTGAATTTCTTCAAACAGGAAAGCGGTGAGCGCTACCAGTACGCCTATCCGCCTTACACGCGCATGATTAACCTGATTATCCGCTCCCAGCAAGAACAAAGTGCGTACCGCTACGCCGTGGAAGTGCGTGATGCCTTTAAAGAAGAATTTGGGAGCGAACTATTCGGCGATCAGAAAATTGATATTATAGGTCCAGCCCCACTTCCATTTTATCGATTGCGCGGGCATTTTCGCTGGCACATCATGATCAAGTTTCCGCGGAATTTAATCTTAACTCCGAGAATTCAAAAAGCCCTGAGCAAGATCAAAAAATCCTCCAAAGTCCAAACCGCACTCGATGTGGATCCGGTCAATATTCTGTAATTTTGATCATTAATCCGCTCTTCCTGACAGCGCGTGCTTTGTGTTAAAATAAATCCATTATGGCGCTACTTAAAATTGTCACTTATCCCAATCCTGTTCTGACCACAAAATCTGCGGAAGTGAAGGATTTTGGTCCTAAAATGCAAAAGTTTTTTGAGGACATGATTGAAACGATGTATGTTGAAGACGGCGTGGGTCTCGCAGCTCCGCAAGTCGGAGTTTCACAGCAGATTCTCATTGCTTCTCCCAATCAAAAACAAGGGGAAGAATACGTTATCGTCAATCCTAAAATCCTTGAAAAATCTGGGCAGGAAAAGGGCAATGAGGGCTGCTTAAGTTTTCCCGGACTTTCAGCAGAAATTGTGCGCGCAAAGAAAATCCGGCTTCAATATCAAGATCGCAAAGGAAAGCTTCACGAGGCGGATATCAAAGATTTTTTTGCCCGCGTGATTCAGCACGAAATGGATCACCTTGATGGAATTCTGATGATTGATCGCGTCGATTTTGCCAAACGTCACGAGCTCTTGTCACTTTATCAAGGCTCGGACTAATGCTTCACTCTTTACGTCCATCATGAAAATCGTCTTCTTCGGATCTTCTGATTTTTCTTTAGCCGCACTTCAAACGTGCCTTCAAAATCCTCATCAGGTGGTTCAAGTGATCACCACGCCAGCAAAACCTCAGGGGCGAGGACTCAAAGAAACTCCAAATCCGGTCCAAACTTTTTCCCAAGCTCATCATCTTTCCTGGATAGCTCCGACAACTTTAAAAAATCCTGAAGTATTCGAAACCGTTCAATCCTTTCATCCTGAACTTTTTGTCGTTAGTTCTTACGGAAAAATGATTCCCGATGATTGGCTGAAAATCCCATCGATTCTAGCCCTCAATGTTCATCCGTCTCTGCTTCCAAAATACCGAGGTGCTTCACCACTTCACTGGCCTATTTTAAATGGAGATATGGAAACCGGAATTTCCATTGCAGAAGTCACTCGTGAACTTGATGCGGGCGATGTTTTCTATCAAAAGCATTTAGCCATCCAGGAGGGCATGAGCTCTCTGGATTTAGAAAAAGCACTTGCTCAAATGTCCAGGGATGCATTGCTTGCTGTTTTTAGCGACATTGAAAAAAATCAAATTAAGAGGACTTCGCAAATTGCCGCACAATCCTGCTACGCACGTAAATTGAGCAAATCGGACAGTGTCATCCATTGGAACCAATCGGCCCGTCAAATTGCGAATCAGATTCATGGCCTGCTTCCATGGCCCGTCGCAAACACCCTTTGGAATCAGCTGCCGCTCCAAATCCTTGCCGCCAAGCTCCTTGATCCTCAAAAAAAATCTGGCAAAGCAGGGGAAATTCTCAGTATCCAAAAAAATTTAAATGGGTTTGAAATTCAAACAGGTGAGGGAAGCCTTGTGATCCAGAAAGTTAAACCATCCGGAAAAAAGGAAATGAGCGGCATGGATTTCATCAATGGAAACCGCCTTACTCCAGGCTATCTTTTTTCAAACTCATGAAAATCCTTCATCTCACCACTCATCTTAATACAGGCGGAATTACTCAATATATTTTGAGACTCGCTGCCCCTCTAAAAAAATGCGGCGCAGAAATCCTTATTGCGTCAAGTGGCGGAAATAACGAGGCCCCTTTTCGCCAGGAAGATATCCCGCTTTTTAAGATTCCTATCCGCACCAAAAGTGAATTGGACCCCAGACTTTACTCCTGCATCCCTAAAGTGATCCAATTGATCAAGAAAAACAAAATTGATCTCTTGCATGCCCATACTCGAGTGACTCAGGTTCTTGCGCACTGGGTGAAGACCTTTTACCCGATTCACGTTGTCACTACCTGTCATGGATTTTACAAACTGAGACTTGGCCGACGTGTGTTACCCGCCTGGGGAGATCGTGTCGTAGCTATTAGCGAAGGAGTTTCTGATTTTTTAAAGAATGATTTCCATGTTCCAGAAAAGAAAATTGCACTGATTCACAATGCAGTCCCTATCCGCGAACTCGACGAATTACTCGCACAAGTTGACCCAGCCAAAATCAGACAAAGTTACGGTTTCAGCCCAAGCGATTTTGTCATTGGAATCATTGCAAGACTCGTGAAAGATAAAGGTCACCACATTTTAATCGAAGCGGTTCATGCTCTGCTTTCAGAATTTCCAAATCTGAAGGTGCTTATTGTGGGAGAGGGCAGAGAACTCCAATCGCTTAAAATACTTTCCGAAAATTCTGGAATGAGCGATCTTGTCAAATTCACTGGAAATATTTCTAATATTGCAGAACCGCTTGCTGCTATGGACTTATTTACACTCCCGGCCACTTGGCGGGAAGGCTTTGGTCTCAGCATCGTGGAAGCCATGGTGGCTCAAAAACCGGTCATTGCTACAAACATTTGGGCTCTCAATACCTTGATTCGCAATGAGGAAACAGGCCTCTTAATCCCACCAAGTGATACCAAGGCTCTTTCAGACGCTATTCGCAGGCTTATCAAAGATCGCAGTTTATCTGCAAAGTTACGGAAAAATGGAAGGAATTTAGCTGAAGAACTTTTTGGCATTGAGCGATTTACCCAAAAAATGTTTGAACTTTATCAATCACTTATTTCTCATTAAGATTTATTCTTAATAGCGCAAACGTTTTTTACCGATGATTCGAGTATTTCTTGACAGCGTATCATCTAGCATTAAAATAACGCTTTTAAAATTGGCTTAAAAAGCCTCACTTCGCTCTTTTCCTAAGGAAATTTTTCGCTAGTTCATAAAACCAAAAAAGGGGGATTCAATGTCAGTACGAGTTGCGATTAACGGATTCGGAAGAATTGGCCGCTTAGTATTTGCCGCCATGGTCGAGCAAAATCTTTTGAAAGACTTCAACGTGGTGGCCGTGGTCGACGTGTCCACGGATGCTAAGTATTTTTCTTATCAGCTCAAATATGATTCCATTCACGGCCGCTTTAAAGGCTCCCTTGCCACTGAAAAAAGTTCTCCTGCCGCCGCTGAAGATGATGTGCTTGTGGTTAACGGCCATAAAATCAAATGCGTCATGGCTACAAAAACTCCAGATCAGCTTCCCTGGAAAGAGCTCAATATTGATTATGTGATTGAATCCACAGGACTCTTCACAGATTCTGAAAAAGCTAAACTGCACTTGCAAGCCGGAGCAAAAAAAGTGGTCATCACAGCTCCTGCTAAAGGAGATGTGAGAACTTTTGTGATGGGAGTCAATGAAACTGATTATGATCCCAAAGCGCATCATCTCGTTTCAAACGCCTCTTGCACCACGAATTGCTTGGCACCGCTTGTTCACGTCCTTCTGAAGGAAGGCATTGGAATCGAAACCGGTCTCATGACCACCATTCATTCCTACACAGCTACTCAAAAAACCGTGGACGGTCCTTCTAAAAAGGATTGGCGCGGCGGACGTGCAGCTGCCATTAACATCATTCCTTCCACGACTGGTGCTGCAAAAGCCGTGGGTGAAGTGCTTCCTGCAACCAAGGGCAAACTCACTGGAATGTCTTTCCGGGTTCCAACACCTGATGTTTCTGTTGTGGACTTAACCTTCCGCTCAACGCGAGATACATCGATCGAAGAAATTGATGGCCTCCTGAAAAAAGCTTCTGAAACGTATTTGAAGGGGATTCTTGAGTACACGAATGAAGAAGTGGTTTCCACGGACTTCATTCACTGCAAGAGCTCTTCAATTTATGATTCTCTAGCCACGACTCAAAATAATCTCAAAGGAGAAAAGAGATTTTTCAAACTCGTGTCCTGGTATGACAATGAATGGGGTTACTCCAATCGCGTTGTTGAGCTTCTGCGCTACATGGCGTCTAAAAGCTAATCTCGCAGTTTCTGTACGATTCGTTAAATGCAAAAAACCTGATCTGATGAAATATCAGATCAGGTTTTTTGTTGATGCGTTCCTCCTGGATTTTTAAGAAACATAGAAGTAAAATAGAGCATGCAAATTCACTTTTGCCTTGATTGGCATAAGGAAGGTGCTCCCGTGAGACGCGCCTTTAAATTTCAAGAAGCCCTTAGCCTTTTTGAGTATTATCAAAAACTCTTATCTCGATTTTCCCCGTCTAAAATAGAGGGGAGAATGCCCCACAAATCCAAAAAGCCAGGCACCCTTTTATGGCTTTGCTCCCTTACCGAACCTGTTCGCAAAGAACTTTCTTCCGAAGAATTGGCCAAAGAAATTAAAAAAATGAAGGATCAAGGTATCGCGCATTGGTGCATCGCCATTGGTGGAGCAAGCGGATTTACTCAGAAAGACTTGGATGAAATAAAACCTGATTTTATCTGGAAATTTGGGCCTCTTACCTTACCTCATGAATTGGCTTCCGTGATTGCCATCGAACAAATCTATCGCGCTTCAACGATTTTAGCCGGTCACCCTTATCACTTGGGCCATTAACATGCCG
>CAZOOM010000016.1:17358-34169 GCA_964581425.1 uncultured bacterium
CTCCCGCACACGCTCACGCGTTGTCATTTTGGAACCAGAAGATAAAAGGCGAAAATCTCCTCCCAATTTTAAACTCGATTTAAATCCTTGGATCATTTTTCCCCTAGCTGCTTTTCTTGGATTTTTTGGTGCCTCGCTTTTAAATCAACCCCCTAAAGCATCCGTGTCCTTTGAATTAGAAGAGGCTAGCCAACCTGAGGCTAAAAGCTTTCATAAACCCCATGACCAGACCTTTTCACAAATCGATATCTTAAATGATCCGGAAGCCTCGGAAACAGAACCCTCTCTCTCTGAGGAAACGCCCATGGAAGATCAAGTTTCTTCAACTTCCGGCGATGATTTAGATGATCTCGTAAATAAACTTAAAAACCTGAATCGTGTCCTGATAAAGGAAAATTCGGAGAAAAGCGAACCCATCGCCTTAAACTCATCTCATGATGCTCAATTACAAGAGTCGTGATCAAAAGTTTTTTCTCGCAGCCGCGGCATTTTCTGGATTTTTGAATATCCTATTAGGTGCCGTTGGGAGACATGCTCTTAACCATAATCTTTCTACTGACATGGTTGCTACTTTTGAAACAGGGCTTCGTTATCAAATGTTTCACAGTCTTGCACTTTTGCTGGTCAATGTCATGGAAAGAGGTAACGCCAGTTCGCTATTTTCTAAAATCAGCTGGAGTTTTTTTCTCGGTATTTTATTTTTCTGTGGGGGTATTTACGCCTATGCATTTTCCGGATTTCGGGTCTTTGCCTTTATTACTCCACTAGGTGGCATCTTTTTTCTCGCAGGTTGGTTAATCTTATTTATTGCAAGTCTGAAGCGCTAAAGAAGAAGCGAAGGATTAGAAATGAAAATTGTAATTGCCGGAGGCTCAGGATTTATCGGACAGGCACTTGTCGCTCGGCTCATTCAAGAAAATCACCAGGTGATCTTACTTACCCGAAAAACGGACCTTCGAGTTGCCAATGTCTCACCCAATCTTCAATATCAAACATGGAATGCCGTGGACTCAGGCCCTTGGAAACATCATCTGACATGGGCAGATGCCGTGATCAATCTGTGCGGAGAGTCTGTGATTGATCGCGCCTGGTCTCCCAAAAGAAAAATTGCTTTGCATCAAAGTCGCATAGGTACTACACGCACCCTGGTCCAAGCCCTTGAAGAAGTCAAACCACGCCCACAAATTCTGATCAATGCTTCCGCCATCGGCTTTTATGGCAATACGTTCGATTCCGAAGTGATCGAATCTCATCGCAAAGGAAGAGGCTTTTTAGCCGATCTCAGTGAAAATTGGGAAAATGAGGCTGTCAAAGCAGAAAGCCTTGGAATACGCGTCATCCGTCTCAGAATCGGCATAGTATTAGAAAAATCTGGAGGCGCATTGGCAAAAATGATTCCCATTTTTCGCTTGGGCCTGGGAGGTCCGCTTGGATCTGGAAAGCAGTGGATCTCATGGATTCATCTCAAGGATTTAGTCAATTTAATTTTATATGCTCTCATCCATCCAAATCTTTCTGGAGCCATCAATGCCGTCACTCCAAATCCTGTCCGAATGAAAGACTTCTCAAAGTCATTAGGTGAAATGCTGCATCGACCCGCATTTTTACCTGTGCCAGGATTTCTGTTGCACCTTTTTCTAGGCCAAAGAGCGTCCATGCTTCTCGAAGGTCAAAAAGTTGTCCCTGAGAAACTTTTAAAAATCGGTTTTTCGTATCAATACCCACAACTTAACGATGCCCTTATGGAAACTTTGGAGAAAGCCACTTCATGAAAATTCATTATCTCCAGCACGTGCCTTTTGAAGATCTTGCTGCTATCGGTGAATGGGCCGCTCAAAAAAATTTCTCTGTTGCAGGAACGCATCTGTACTTAGACGAAAAACTTCCGAATGTTTCTGATTATGATTGGCTCATTATTCTTGGCGGACCAATGAATATTTACGAAGATGCAAAATATCCCTGGCTAGCTCAAGAAAAGGAACTGATCCGGGAAGCTATTCAAAAAGAAAAAACCGTCTTAGGAATTTGTCTCGGCGCTCAGCTGATCGCTCACGCACTTGGTGCCCGTGTGACAAAAAATGCCTTTAAAGAAGTCGGCTGGCATCCGATTCGCTTTTTGCCTCAGATTGAAACCTCTTCATTTTTTAAAGGATTTCCTGAAACCCAAATGGCCTTTCACTGGCACGGAGACACGTTCGAAATTCCGCAAGGCTGTTCGCATATTGCCTCAAGTGAGGTATGCAAAAATCAAGCCTTCGAATATGCCGGAAACGTGGTAGGACTCCAGTTTCATCTTGAATCGACACCGACAAGCATCCAGAACCTCATTTCAAATTGCCCGGATGATCTTTTGAGCGGACGATACGTCCAGAACGCAAAATCGATCTTGAGTGGAACTCAACATTTGCCGAAAATGCATCAAACAATGTTTCACATTTTAAACCGAATGGCAAATCCGCAAAAAGGGGGAAATCGATGGCTAAGAAATCGTTAAAAAAACTTTCCAATTCCAAAATTTGTATTTTTAAAATCAAAAATCGACGCGGTTATGCGGCAATCGGACTAAACAACCTGACAGAAGGATCTTCTCCGGCTCAAGCATTTGCCCGAATGGCCAAGGCTGTAAAACGTCAGGGTTTTGAACTTGGAAGCAAAGTTCCGTCAGTAAGATCCTAAGAAATTTCTCCGTACTCCGTGTTTGATTTTCATCCAAAAAAATAGGCCTTTTGTGTCTTCTAAAGATACTTTAAAAATCAAATCCCTTTTTTTCCTATCCGCACTGATTGGATTTTCGCTTTTCTCGTCCGCCCGTTTATTTGCAGATTCACCACCTGAGCTGACGCAAGACGAGAGATTTACTCAGGCCTTAGAAAGAACACGCCAAAGCCTGATCCGTACAACCGCAAAACGTCCTTTTAAATTAAAGGCCACAAACGACTCTCTTGATGAGACACTTGCCGCCTTGCGTGGTCTTAAGAGCCAACAAAATCCTCAGGAAACACTTTCTCAGATTGAAAATGCGATCAAGCTTTGTGAGGATAATTACTTTGCGATTCTTTTAAAAGGAATTTTGGTCCATCAAATTGGAAGACATACCGAGTCGCACCTTATCTTTCAAACGTATCTTGATAAAACGTATCATGACTCACAGTTTGATAACAAATTCATTAATCCCATGGACTATCATGAACTCAGACGCGGGGTTTATGAGTTTTTAAAAAGCGAAGGGCTTTCGCCTTCACTTAAACCTTCAAAGTTGCTCAAAAGTGAGGAACGTTCAAGACAAGGACCACTTTCGCTGAATGAAAAAGTTCACCGCACTTTTATTCTGATTCTATTAGTCTGCGGCTTGATTTTTTTTCTTCAGTCCATTCTTGGAACCAATACTCCAGACTCCTCCTGGCCCGCACTTTTTAGGATCTATCGTTTGTTTTGGGGATGCTACATGGTCTATATCGTGGGTGACCTGAAAGGATTCGATGATCGATGGGGGACACAGAATCTTATACTGGTTTCTCTTCTAGTACTGCCGCTAGGAATGGCTGAGGCTTGTCTCAAATCAATTTGGGGAAATTATGGCCCGGTTGAAAAGGACTGTCAGCGATGCTTTTCTTGTCGAAGAATTTTTTCAAAACTGCTCGTGGAATGCCCCCACTGCAAAACTCACGTAAACGAGAAGTAACTCTAAATCGCTTTCTCAGGTAGGGATACTAATTCAAGATTGGCTTGAAATTCTTTCAGGATGTCAGGAAAAACTTTCATCACTTCCTCAAACTGATCCGGATGCAGCGATTTTAATTGCTTGTAGATTTGTATAGACTCCACCTTGCGACCCGCAATCCAGTACGTCCAAGCCAGATTTCGGAGAATCAGCGCATCTTTGGGAGCTACTTGGAGAGCGCGCTCTGAAACACGAATCCGGTTCTCGTAACGTGTTCCAAAATATTGAGCCACTTGAATCAAGGCTTCGGCTTCACGTTCAGACGTTAACCCAAAACTCTTTGAAATATCTTGAAACTTTTTCTCCAGAGAAAAATTCCACGCCTTCCTCGGCCCGAGCCAACCCGTATCAGCGATCATTTCGGTCATGGCACGACCCAAACGGGCATGACCGGGGATCGATAAATGGACGTTATCATCAATGACAGGTTCTCCAGGAATGCCTCCGAGAGCCTCAGGTAAAATGGCCTTTTCAGCATCCAAGAGAGGAACGCCTGCCTTTTGAGTCAGTTGATCTAGGACACGAAGCATATCTGAATTAGCACGACACATCATCACATCGCGATCACGCGCCTCAATAAAAAGACTTCGAGCTTTTTCTAAATCACCTCGGTCAAAATAAATTTTAGCCAGATAAAAAGGCAGATCCGCATAAGTAGGATCTATGGCATATGCCTGGTCAAAATAATTAAATGCTGCAGCGGCATTGCCCTCCACCAAAAGTTTCTTCCCTTGATCAAAAAGTTTCTCCCATTTTTGGAGCTCCTCGGAATTCAGAGATTTCAAATGCATGGACTGAAGCGGTGCAAAATCTTTGAGATTGGCAACTGGCCGAACAAACATAATAGGAATACCGGCCTTTTTTGTAAGCTGAATCATGGTTTCAAGATTCTCGCGATAGAAGTTCAAACCAAGCGCATAATCAGGATGACTTGGAGGAATGCCGGCGCCCATATTGAGCTCATGCGGCGGACTTTCAATGGTCAAAGCACCCATACGATCTTTATCACGGTTTTCTCTGCGTTTAATACTGACCCGGATGGCCGTTCGATAAAAAAAGGATATAAACCGGCTTTGCGCAAAGAAGTTTCCCCAAAATCTCTTATGAGGATGACGGATCGAGTAAGCATCTGAATAACGTTCATCAGGAAGAAAATCGTTGTGCCCCAAATAGACAACCACAAGATCAGGCTTGTAATCCAAGGTCTCGCGTAAAGTCTGAAGTGCAAAATCTGAACCGCGTCCCATGCGAGCAAAATTAACTACCCGAATCTCCTTATCAGGGAGAAACTCATTTAAATATTCAGCCATCCATTTGAGGGGACTGGAATAAGGCGCGTAATGCGCGCCCAACAGAGAGGATTCGCCGTATCCGAAAATACGAATTTCATGCTTGGACTTGTGACGAACAAGTTTTTCCCGCCAAACCACGCTCTCGGTAAATCGAGATCCCAATCGAGGAGTCTGTGCAATTTGGAAAAACACCTCAAGCAAAATCAGAGAAAAAACAACAGGACCGAAAAGAGATAGTATTTTTTTAAACATGGAATTCCATTATAGAGATGATTTGCTTGTTAGCAATCTTCTTTTCGCATTTCACGCATTCAGTTTTCACAAGAATAAATTTTTGCTGCCAAAGGTTGGCATTTGATAGAATCCTTTCCCATGCAAGCATCTTCACTGAAAACAAAATTACCGCCCCTAGCCAAAACCAGACCTCATCGCATCTCGCTTCACAGCAAATCGTGGGATGATCCTTATTTCTGGCTGAGAGAGCGTGAAGATCCGGAAGTTATTCACTACCTGAACGAAGAAAATGCCTATGTGAATGAACTCATGAAACCCACGCAAGAGCTTCAGGAGAAACTCTATCAAGAAATTCTGAGCCGCATCAAAGAAACTGATTTGTCCGTACCGGTGCGCATGGGAAACTTTGAGTATTATTCTCGGACTGAGGCAGGAAAACAATATGCCATCCTGTGTCGAAAAAAGCTTGAACCCAATGCCGCGGAAGAAATTCTTCTTGATCAAAATGAGCTCGCAAAAAATCAACCGTATTTCAGCCTGGGAATTTATGAAATCAGCCCTGATCATCATGCACTCGCATATGCTACGGATCTGAAAGGAGCTGAAACCTATGATCTTGTGATCATGGATCTCAAAACTCACAAACTTCTTCCTGACTCCATTTCCAATTGCGCACCCAATGCTGTTTGGGCTGAAGACAATCAAACGCTTTTTTACACCATGCAAGACGCTGCGAAGCGCCCTTACCGGCTTTGGCGGCATAAAATCGGTACAAGTTCAGATCAAGACGTGTTGATTTACGAAGAAAAAGATGAGGCCTTTAATCTTTCCATCCAAAAGTCCAAAAGTCATGCCTTTCTTTTTATGGAGATTCACAGCAAAAGCTCCTCAGAGATCTATTTTCTTGACGCGCATCAACCTCAGAATGCATTTACTTTAATTGCTAAGCGTCGCCCCAAGATTGAATACTCGGTGGCCCATCATGGAAATCAATTTTTAATTGTGACTAATGAAGAGGCTGTGAATTTTAAACTCATGACCGCGCCGATCACCGATCCTCGTCTGGAAAACTGGAAAGAGGTACTGGCCCATCGCCCCGAAGTCAAACTTGAGGGCATTGAGACGTTCCAAAATTTTCTGATTTTTTATGAACGCGATCAAGGACTCTCGCGTATCCGCATTCAGGATATTGTCTCTCAAGAATTTCATGCCATTGAATTTCCTGAAACAGCTTACACGTTGTGGGGTGGCAGCAATCCCGAGTTTCAGTCCGAGGTTTTTCGTTTTGGCTACACTTCGCTCGTCAGCCCTTCCTCAATTTTTGATTACCATATGAGAACGCGGACTCGGGAGCTTAAAAAACAGACAGAGGTTTTAGGCGGCTATGATCCCTCCAAATATCAAACGCATCGCACCTCTGCAGTTTCTCATGACGGCACGCGGGTACCTATTTCCATAGTCTATCGTAAGGACTTATTTCAGAACGGAGAAAACCCAGCACTTCTGGTTGGATACGGATCTTACGGGATTTGTTACGATCCAGAATTTTCTTCGACACGCATTTCGCTTCTGGATCGTGGATGGGTTTATGCCATTGCGCACATTCGCGGAGGCGGTGATCTGGGACGGCCTTGGTACGACGACGGAAAGCTCCTTAAAAAGAAAAACACTTTTCAGGATTTTATTGCATGCGCAGAGCATCTCGTGCAGGCCCGCTGGGCGCACCCTAAAAAAATAAGCATTTCAGGAGGAAGCGCCGGAGGACTTTTGGTGGGCAATGTTTTAAATGAACGTCCCGAACTTTTCAGAAGCGCCATTGCCAAAGTCCCGTTTGTGGACATTGTCAACACCATGCTGGACCGTTCACTTCCCTTAACCGTGGGAGAGTTTGACGAGTGGGGAAATCCTGAAGAGAAAAAGTTTTTTGATTATATTTTTTCTTACTCACCTTACGATCAAGTCAAAGCCCAGGTTTATCCGCATCTTTTAATCACAGCAGGTCTCAACGATCCTCGGGTCCAGTACTGGGAGCCGGCAAAATGGGCCGCTAAACTCCGTTACTTCAAAAAAGATCCTCACTTTCTTTTTCTTAAAACCAAAATGGATTCAGGTCATGGCGGACCCTCGGGGCGTTATGAAGCACTTCGCGAGATCGCTTTTGACTATGCCTTTTTATTTCTCTGTCTTGAAACGCGCGATTGAATCATGACCTATTTTCTTCAATATTTATTACCAGGACTCCTACTCATCCTGATGGGTTTCTGGGCGGGGACACAAAAGAATTTATTTTTTGCCTTTGCAAGTTTTATCGGTTTTTTTGTGATCGGCGTTACCTTGATCGTTGAAGGGAAGAAGAGATCACGGAAGAAAACTCATTGACCCCACCCCGTCTCATCCGTAAAATTTTGCGCTCATCTACGAAGGAGTGTTTATGTTTGGAAAAGTCGGCGACTTCATGAAGCAAGTACAAACGGCTCAAAAACTGATGAAGGATGACAACTTCAAAGCTTTCATTTCTCATCCCAAAGTTCAAAAGATCTTTCAAGATCCTGAATTTCAGGAAGTGATGAAAACTCAGGACCCGCAAAAAATTATGACCCATCCTAAAATGGCAGGGCTGCATCAAGATCCGGAAATCTTGACGCTCCTTTCCAAACTCGATCTCAAGAAAGTTTTAGGATAAAAAACTCGGCAGGGATTACGAGCGGTTCAGGCGGTGTTCAATCAAGTCCCCAAGGCTGGCGACTTGAAATCCTTCGGATTCCAATTTGGGAATATCCTCGAGAAGTACTGAAAGGGTATTAGCTCGGTCGTGTCCAATTGCAATCGCATAGCCTTTGGCTCTGGCTTTCGCGCAGGTAAGCTTGATCATTTCGCGAATGGCGCCCCGTTCATCCACATTATCCAAAAAAACATCACGCACCAGAACAGGAATTCCAATGGATGGGGCCAGCTTGGTCGAAATCACATTTTCTGAAGTATGGCTGTCCAGAAAAAAAGCCCCTCGGTCTCGCAACAATTTCAGAACCTCCCCGACCAATCTTGGATCCTGCGATCCTAAAGAACCCATGTGATTGTTAGACCCAACAAAATGATAAACCATTTCAAGATTACCATTCAAAGTCCCTTCGATTTCGCGCTCTGACATCCTACGAAGCAAAATTCCTGGGCCGGGATTTTTTCCAATCTCAGATTCCATAGGTTGATGCAAAATAACTTCCGCGCGAGTGTCCTCACTCAATCGATTCATGTAAGTCGTATAAGGCAGCTGCGGCAAAATCGAATAAGTCACTAGATTCCCAAGCGCTCGAAACAAACTTTCATTTTTCCGGTTATTGCCAAGATCATCAATCACAAACACTATCTTAGGCCGATGGGTCCAAGCCCTTCCGGAGACTCTCCAACGCTTTGAGGCGGGGTAACGCGCCGGAAAATAATAAAATGGAAATTTCGCAGTCTTTCCCTGAATCAAGGGAAAAGAAGGAACCATATATTCAGTATTTGGGGGTTCTGCTGAAACAGGCTCCGGTGATTTCGACAAAGGCAGAGTGTAAGAAATGGCGGAAGGCATGCTGGTTCTCGCAGGCCTGGGCTTCAGAGGTGACGTTGTATTTGCTTTCTTTGACTTAATACCAGGTTGGGCTTTGCGCTGGCTTTCGTGAATGAAACGAATCATCAAAAAAGTCAGAAAAGCTACGGATGCAATCAAAAGCAGCGTTTTGCCAATGCGATGTGATTTCCCAAATAGACTCCGGGACTTCGTATGTCTCTTGATCTTCAATGGAATGCCCTTTTTCGTTCTGAATCTATCCGTCCTGTGAGAAGAAAGATCGGCATAGTCTAACATAGATTGAGCCACGAGGATTCATTGCTTTTAAGAAAATCAGCGGTATAATTCTCCCTCGTGCCTTCGGTTGGAAATAAAGTTGTTTTTTAAAGACAAAAATCGTTTAGATTCCCCGAAATCTTCCGATAAATGAGACCATCCGAGAGATCAGGAAATTATCATGACTAAAAAACAGAAAATTGAAGCTGATGCGATTACCGTGCGGTTTGCCGGAGATTCCGGCGACGGCATGCAGCTTACAGGGGATCAATTTACAGATACCACCGCGCTTATGGGGAATGATTTTTCAACTTTCCCTGATTTCCCCGCAGAAATCCGCGCCCCGGTTGGAACGCTTCCCGGCGTCAGCAGTTTTCAAATTCAATTTTCAAACAGCATCATTTTTACACCCGGAGATGAGTCGGATGTCTTAATTGCAATGAATCCTGCCGCACTTAAAGTGAACATCAAAAACACTAAAAAGGGCGGACTCATTATTGCAAATACAAGTGCTTTCACTGAAATGAATCTGCGAAAAGCAGCCTGGCCTGGCAACCCTCTGGAAGATACCACACTCAAAGATTTCAAAGTCTTAAAAGTGGCGTTAAGCGAACTCACCAAGAATGCCCTCAAAGAGCATCCGCTTAAAGGGACCGAGGTGGATCGCTGCAAAAACTTTTTTGCGCTTGGAATGATGTTCTGGCTTTATGACCGCGATCTCACACATACCCTTAACTGGATTCAGAAAAAATTTGCCTCCAAACCTGAATTTGCAGCCGCCAATATTGCGGCACTCAAAGCAGGCTGGAATTATGCCGACATCACGGAAACCCTTCCTTCTCAGTACATTGTCACAAAATCAAAATTAGATCCCGGAACTTACCGAAAAGTCATGGGCAACGAAGCCATGGCCATTGGATTTGTGACAGCCGCACATTTGGCGGAGCGTGAACTTTTTTATGCCTCTTATCCCATCACACCGGCAAGCGACATTCTGCATTCTTTATCCGATCAAAAAAACTTCAAAGTCAAAACTTTTCAAGCAGAAGATGAAATTGCTGCCATGGGAGCTGCGATTGGCGCTTCATTCGGCGGAGCTGTTGCCGTTACGGGCACGAGCGGACCTGGCCTGTGTCTGAAAGCGGAAGCTATTAACTTAGCCGTGATGGCGGAACTTCCCGTTGTGATTGTGGACGTTCAACGCGCGGGCCCGAGCACTGGAATGCCCACCAAAACTGAGCAAGGCGATCTTTTGCAATCTCTTTTTGGCCGCAACGGAGATTCTCCGCTAGCTATTCTTGCACCCAAAACACCAGCGGACTGTTTTGATATCGCGATTGAATCCGTACGACTGGCCTTGAAGTATATGACACCGGTCATTATTTTATCCGAAGGCTTTCTTGCCAATTCTTCTGAGCCCTGGAAACTTCCTGACCTCGCCAAACTTCCGAATCTGAAAGTCCCTCATCCTCCGGCCGTTGAAGGAAAAACTTTTTTTCCTTATGAGCGTGATCCAAAAACACTTTCTCGTCCCTGGGCAACGCCCGGAACTCCTGGCCTCCAACACCGAATTGGCGGACTTTCAAAAGCAGACCGGTCCGGTAATGTCAGCTATGACCCAGACAACCATCAGAAAATGATCGAGTTTCGCGCTGAAAAAATTCAAAGAATTGCTAACGACATTCCTGAAGTGCAAATTTTTGGACCTAAATCCGGTAAAGCTCTTGTCTTGGGATGGGGCGGAACTTACGGAACCATTTATCAGGTCATGCACGAGCTTGAAAAATCAGGCAAAAAAGTTTCGCACGTGCATTTAAATTATGTCTGGCCCTTTCCGCGCAATCTTGGGCAGATACTTCATCAATTTGAAACCGTGCTTGTCCCTGAACTCAACATGGGGCAATTGGTCGTACTTCTTCGCAGTCAATTTCCAGATGTCAAGTTTGTTTCTATTCCCAAAATGAAGGGTCAGCCTTTCAAAATTCTGGAGCTCGATTCTAAAATTCGAGAATATTTATGAGCAACATTCCAGCAACCTTTACCAAAGAAGATTTCACTTCGGATCAGGAAGTCCGGTGGTGTCCCGGTTGCGGAGATTACTCGATTTTGGCAACGGCTCAGCGCACGCTGGCTAAATTCAAAGTCCCTCGAGAAAACCACGTTTTTATTTCTGGAATTGGCTGCTCAAGCCGCTTTCCTTACTACATGAACACATACGGCTTTCATACCATTCATGGAAGAGCACCCACGATTGCAACTGGACTTCGCTGCGTCAACCCAGATCTTTCCATTTGGATTATCACCGGAGACGGAGATGGCCTCAGTATTGGCGGCAACCACACCATTCACTGCATGCGTCGAAATGTGAATGTTAAAATTCTTCTTGTGAACAATCAGATTTACGGACTGACCAAGGGGCAGTATTCTCCAACTTCCAATCTTGGAAAAGTGACTAAATCAAGTCCCATTGGTTCCATTGACTATCCCATTAATGCGGTCAGCTTAGCCATTGCTTCAGAAGCAACCTTCATTGCACGAACTTTGGACGGCGATCCTCAGCACATGTCTTATGTCATGGAACGTGCCATGAATCACCGCGGAGTTGCTTTTATCGAAATTTATCAGAACTGTGTGATCTTTAATGACAAAACTTTTTCTCCGGTTGTCGGCAGGGAAGTGCGCGATGAAAGAACCGTTTTTCTTGAACACGGAAAACCCTTTGTGTTCGGACGAAACAAAGATAAAGCCATCCGGGCAAAATCGCTGCATCCTGAAGTGGTACCTTATAAAGCAGGCCAAGAAATCCCAGATCTTCTGATTCACGATGAAAAAAGTAATTCGCCGCATTATTGCTACTGGTTGAGCCAGCTCGGAGCCCCGGATTTTCCTGTACCTTTCGGCGTGCTGCGCGCCGTTGAAAAACCCACCTACGATGACATGCTGAACCAGCAAATCAAGCAAAGCCTGGAAAACAAAGGCCCGGGTGATCTTCGAAAATTGATTTACGGATCCGCTACCTGGAAAGTCGATTAATTCTTTCCAAGAACCGATGGCATGAAACGCTTATTTTGGATTTTCTTCCTTTTTTTTGCACTTTTAATTTTGGCGCTTGCCATTTGGCTGTCCAATCTTGACTTTAACCGCCTGATTCCCGCGGTCCGCGACCAACTCCAGAAAAATCTTCAAGCTTCCATTCAATACCAGAACGCCTCGATCTCAGCCAGCTTCACTAAAGGTTTCTCATTGGAAATTCAAAAATTATCTGTAGAACCTCTCGCGCGCCACGAATCTCAAAGCAAAATTGAAATTGACGAGGTCACCCTTCTCTTTGACTGGGCTCCTCTTCTGAGAAGACAATTCCAGATCGGGTCGATTGAACTTGTTAAACCGAAACTCGCAGTACGACGCACCGCATCTGGAGTTTTTGAGCTTGAGGGAATTCAAATGCCCGTCAAGAAAGCAAACCCTGCCCCCATGCCTCTCTGGCAAAAAGAGGCCATGCCGCTTGCTTTTTTAATTGACGACCTGCGGGCATCTGAGGCTGAGATTCGGGTAACAGATGAAAGCTCCCATGCAAAAAAAACGTTCACCATCACTCATTTAAATCTCAAGGTAAAAAATTTCTCTTTCAATCGGCCGTTTGGACTCACTGCATCTGGAAATTTATTTGGAGATCAGCGTAACTTTGAAATTGCCGCCCAGCTTGATTTTCCAAAACCTGACCGCCCGTATCGACTCACCAACGTAAACTTAGAACTCGATCTCAGCCATACTGACCTTGAAAAGGCATTTACCTTTTTTCCTGATGCGCCCCAATTTCCGTTCAGGAATAATCCGGAAGGCATTTTTAAAGCTGCCGCGGATCAGATCACAGTAAACTCTGAAGGCATTGAGAGTTTCTCTGCCGGCATCGTCTGGGACAAAGGGAAAATGGAGTGGGTAAATATTCCCGAGCCCATGACCAATTTTACTTTTAAATCCAAAGTCACTCAGGAAACGATTGCGATTCAGGATCTCAGCTTTAATCTTTCCAAAGGATCGGTCAATCTCGCCGCCAATATCAATCACTGGAAAAAAGATCCGGTTTCTGATCTTAATGTAGCCATTTCCAAACTCGAACTTGAAAACCTGCAAGCGCATGCACCGGGCGAACCTTATTTGAAAGGAATTCTCTCTCTTTCCTTTCGAGGAAAATCTGCGGGAGCGGAATGGAAACAAATCGCGCCAAGCCTTGAAGGTGAGGGGACAATTGATTTGGAAGAGGCGGTGCTCGTCAATCAAAACATGCTGCAGAATATTCTGCGCAAGCTTTCGGTTATTCCTGGACTCATGGATCGTCTCAACCTAGAGCTTCCGCAGGAATCGCGCGATAAGATTAACCGGCCCGATACGCCACTTTCTCCCATCCACGATTCCTTTGTGGCTCAGAACGGAAAATTTCAATTTCAAAATCTGGCCCTTGCCACTGACACACTTTCACTCACAGGACCTTTTTCCATGAACTGGGAAAATAATATCAGCGCTCAAATGACTGCCAAAATATCGCCTGATTTTTCAGATGTACTGATTCATGTTGTCAATGAACTCAGCCTCATCACAAATAAAAATAAAGAACTCGAAATTCCCTTAACCCTTTCAGGAAATTTGGAGCATCTCTCTTATTTTCCTGACCTGCAAACGATTGGTGCCAAGATTGCTATTTCTAAACTCTCAGATTCAATCTCAGGATTTTTTAAACCCAAAAAAGGTTCTGAAGAAACTCCGGCTCAAACAGAAACTGCTGAATCACAACCCTCTGAAGAGCCGCCTTCTGCGGAGAAACCATCCAAGCCTAAAATTAACTTGGGCTCCATTTTACAAGCCGCACTTGGAGGTACCACACAACCCAAGCAAGAAACCACGGATAACACCCCTCTTTCAAAAACAGAGAGTCATGAAACTGTTACCCAAACACCATCAACCAAAAAAACAAAGGCCCCAAAAGCTTCCTCGGTTTTTGAACAACTTCTGGGCGCTGCACTTGAATCCGGAAGTGATTCGAGCACGGAAAAAACCCCATCTTAGAAATGACCCGCTGTTTGTTTCAAGTATTTGAATTAACCGCAACCACCAAAACAAAACGGAAATCCTGCCAGATTCTAGATTTTTTCCGCGATCTTGGAATCTGCGACTCCGAACTTGTTTTTTCTGAATTTAAAACGCAGTTCCGTGTGGCTTATTATTCGAAATCAAAGCTCCTTATTCAGCGCTTGGAAAAGCAGGTCAAAAAAAATTTTAAAAAAGCGGTTCAAATCCAACTTCGCCAAATGGAGCGAGGTGACTGGCTGGATAAATGGAAAGAATCCTACAAACCCTTTCGGGTGGGTAAACGCTTTTGGATTGTCCCAGCCTGGGAAAATCCCCCTCAGAAAAGCACGCGTCATCTCATTCATCTGGATCCTGGCGCGGCCTTTGGCTCAGGACGTCACGAAACCACATCGCTGACTCTTCTCATGCTTGAAAAAATAAACGCAAAATTGGGGAATTGTCTTGATGTGGGCACCGGAACGGGCGTTCTAGCCATTGCCCTGCATCGACTCGGCGCTGAAAATGTAACGGCATTTGATCCTGATCCGCTCTCCATGGATGCAGCTCGAAAAAACTTTGAACTCAATCACTGCACAAAAATTCAAACCGCGCTTCAGTCCATTGAAAATTTTCGCACAAAAAAACCCTTTGATCTGATCCTGGCGAATCTTCACTCCAAAGCCCTGATTGCGAATCAGAAGAAACTCGCAAGTCTGCTCCGGAAGCAAGAAGGAATCCTGATCGTCTCAGGAATCCTCAAACGTCATCATCGAGATTTTCTTTCTGAGTTCCAGCCACCAAAACTGGCTCTCAAAAAGGTCCTTTTAGGACGATCATGGGTTAGCATTAGCTATCAATTTAGATAAAAATTAGCTTATTTTCTCTCACTCCTGAACTCCTTTCAAATCTGACTGACTTTTTAAAGTTACAAAACTCACGGCACAAAGCTATCGCCCAAGTCTTGACCCAGGCCTTGTTTTTGATTCATGAGCTGTTAATCTTTGAATACCTAAAGCAAAAACAAAAAAAGGAGCGAATGAAAAATGAAAACCTTAGCCATTAAAGCAGCCATCGCGCACTTGATCTTGGTTCAAATTATCACCCTAATGGTCCTCTATCACTGCTAAGCATTCGCGACCTTGTCCTTCGACTTAATTGAGGGACAAAGCTCAGGACAATGCTGAGCTTCCTTGAAAAAAATAGTGTCGAAGCATTGGGCTCAGGATTCATCCTGGGCCCTTTTTTTTACCTAAATCAAATCTTCGTTCAGGGGACAGGCATGAAGTAACTGCCTGTCCCCTGAGGACAATCTCATCACTCAGTTCTTCAAAAAATCAGCCGATAATTAGCTCATGTTAAAATCACTCATCAGGCACAACCGCCCAAATCTGAACTCGGGTGACATTAAGGCTATTTCTGAGCCCCTGACCAAGGGAATGCTGGCCAGCGGATCCTTGAACCGTGAATTCGAAAGAGCCGTCTCAAAATTCCTCAACAAAAAATATGCCTGTGCCGTTTCCTCAGGAACCGCTGCCCTTCATCTTGCGCTTCTGGCTTTGGAAATCAAAAAAGGGGATGAGGTTATTCTTCCGACTTATGTCTGCACCGCACTTTTAAATGCTGTGAATTACACTGGAGCGACTCCAGTGCTCGTGGATGCGGATCCAACGAATCTTGGACCATCCGTTGAAGATGTCCGAAAAAAAATCACAAAAAAAACGCGCGCGATTATCGTCAATCACACGTTTGGATTTCCAGCCTCCATTCAAAAAATCAAATCCTTTGGAATTCCTGTGATCGAAGACTGCGCGCAGTCGCTGGGAAGCTCAGCCTCAGGGAGAAAATTAGGAAGCTTTGGCGATCTCACCACTTTGTCTTTTTACGCAACCAAGATGATGACTGCGGGTTATGGAGGCATGGTGCTTACGGATCAAAAAAAATATGCGGACAGGATTCTAGACCTTGTCCATTTTGATCAAAGAAAAGATTACAAGATCCGGTACAATTACTATTTGTCCGATGTCATGGCAGCGCTCGGTCTCTCACAGCTGAAACGTCTTCCATTTTTTATTGCGAAACGAAAAGCAAATGCTGCCATTTATTTGACAGCCCTTCAAAAAACTTCCTTCTTTTTTTGGAAAGGCTCCTCAGGTGAGCAACCGAATTATTACCGTTTTCTGATTGGATCCTTAAAACCGCAAAAGACGCTGATCCGCGCCTTTGCCAAACAGGGAGTCGAAGTCATCAGCCCACTCGCGCCTTACCAGCTTCTTCACCGTTATCTTGGAAAATCTCCGAAACATTTCCCTGTGGCTGAAGCCTTGGCAAGATCCGTGGTCTCTATCCCTGTGCATCCTGGACTTCGCCCGGGTGAAATCAGGAAAATCTCTAAAGCCCTAATTGCGGTTTCCAGGAAGAGCTTGGCTTAGCCCTCATTTCCTAAAAAATTTAAGCGTCAGTAAGCAATCAGAAACTCCCTCAGCATCTTCAAAATACAAGGTTGAAATATCAAGAGGCGTGTGTCAGATTAGTGGCGTGAACATGTCTATCAAATCTCAGTTTTCAGCCTGTTTTCGAGTTCAAGCTTATCTTTCTTTATTCCTGTTTATCGCTTCTCAAACCACCTTTGCTGAGAGAATCCAGGAAGTGCAGACCGCGCAGCGGGAGATTT
>CAZOOM010000017.1:0-32951 GCA_964581425.1 uncultured bacterium
AATTTCGACCCTTCCTTTTTTGTCTCGCCATGGCATTGGGCTCTTTTTATTGGAGTTTTGGTGCCTGTCATGGCCTTCATCGAGGAATTTATCCGAGTGGGAAATTATGAATGGGCTCGCCTTAAAATGAAATGGAGTCCTTTCATCAGTAACGTGTTTCAGGCTTTAGTTTTTGCCTTGCTTCATTTGACTGCCAACAAAGAGGGATTTGTAAGCGCTATCGGTTTTGAAGTGGTGACCGTTTATTTTCTCACGGCATTGATTTATGGCTATTCCTATCAGAAGGCAGGGTTGATCAGCACCGTCGTGAGTCATGTTTTATGGAATGGCGTGATGGCCCTCTGTCTCTGGAACGGAATGGAGAGTGATTGGGCGGCGCTCCCTTTTTGGGGGATTGCGTGCATGATTGGCGGGTATTTGATGCGCGGAGCAAGTTTTAAAGGGGACAGTTCCCACCATCATGAAGGCGCACCGACCCCGATTGAACGATCCGAGATTCGTAAAGATAATGAGGATCCGGATTGGGAAATAGTGCCAAGTCGAGAAGGAGGCGATTTGGTGGTGCATGAATCTGATAGTGGCAGAGCTTACCTTCGTGAAGTGACAGACAGAGGAGATCAGGAACTGAACCCAGACATTTACCCGTTTGGGGAGTTTACCGCTCCAGAAGGAACACCTGCGAATGGAATCGGCATGACAACCGATGAAATTGCTGCGGCTTCAAAAAAGTACCGTGAGACAAAACGAAGAGAATTTTTACAAGATCAAAATCTTAAAGATTATATTGCCCGATTCGAACTGACCCCTGAGGACGTGGGCCCAGTCAAAGAAGCTATTTTTGATTTCTACTTTAAATGGAAGTATTTGGATGAAAAGGAAACCGGCATTGCCCGAGAAACCAAAGAATCAAAGCGAAAACAAATTTTTTATTCCGAACTTGCCTGGCTGCGAGAGTATTTGCTTTCCTACTCCGATCATAGCGTCGCAACTGTGATGAAAGTTTTTCGAGAACTATCAGCTCGTCTACCTGCGCGTAATTTTACTTTTTCGGCCCATGAATTTCTAATTCAGAATCAGCCCATACTTCCCCAAGAGCGGGTGATGCCTCTCTTAAAAGAAGCGATCGACATTCTTAGAAAAAATAACGGAAGAATCCCCAGAAATGATTGGAGTTCGCTCCGCGATAAAGTCTTACGATTGAAAAGGGCGGTGCCAACGATTACTGGTGAAACTGCTGAAAAACAAAAGTTGGCTTACGGGCGTATCGTGGATGCGATTGGCTGGGCATTCCAGCAGGCGGATTTTACAAAACCCGACTTCGAAGTTCGATTAGAGCCAGTCATTGCCTCTTTCGACTATCGTGATTTGGGTCTTTTTGATTTATTGGTTTTCGATAAGGATAGCATTGGATTAGTGGCATTAGTTCAATTTGGCAAGGATGCGGAAAATGCCGGCTTTACTTTTATCTCTACGATTTCGGGAGCAGACATTAAGGCCGGGCTCAAACGCATTTTGGGTGTCTTGCCTAAAGACACGTATCAGGAGATTCTTTTTCCGGATCTAACCGCTCAACCTACGATGAGAGAGGCCATTGTGGTTCAAACTCCCGAGGTTCGTCGGATCGATAGTTGGATTGGATTACCTTTTTCCGATTGGATGAAAAAATTAACTAGTGAGCCAATGGACCTGGCGGGAACCATTGTGAAATGGTTAGATGCAGCAAACTTTGCGATTGAAGGAGAGGAAAGGTCGCGGGAGATTCACGCTCGAGATATCATTAATCTTGTTTTCCCTCATGCCAAACCTGAGATGGTCCGGCCTTTGCTTGAACGAATAATCCCAAATGCCTGGCCACCTTCTGCCGAGGACTCTCGCTCTGAATTACGGTTGCCAATTGAAAAAGCTAATCTTGCGCTTCCGATATTTAAAAATATAGCAGGATCTCAAAGTGAATCGGATTTCACTCGAGCTTTTGATGCGATGCTCGTAGAAATCGAAAAACAGTCAGCCGAAAATCCGGTTTACTTGGAGTGGACAGCGCCGACAGATGAAGCTTACTTTAAATTTTTGACACGAATTGGTTTTCAAAGTGTTGAATCATGGGATTCTGTGCGCCAAGCTTTTCAAGAAGCCATTATTCTCGCAATTCAGTCTGGTAGAGTAAAAGCAGCCTCGCAAAACGGACGACAACTTACGGTTGAATTCCGGGATTTTAATTTTGGGGGACAGCCTGTCTCTGAGGTTATTTTATTTATTCCAGAGGGATCTCGTGCTTTATCCGGCGGAGCTCAAAATTTTACGAAGGGGAATCTTTCTGCTGATAATTATAGGGCCATGGCTTCGATTTTGAGGCGCGGAGATATTTTTGAATGGCAGGAGCCATTAAGAGTTCCTCTCCTTTGGAAATTTTCTGACCGTGAAAAAACGACAACCTGGATTCGGGATCGCAACCGTGGTCGCGATGCAACGAATGCGCTTTATCAACTACGAACAGGACTTGCTACGGAAGAAGAATTTACTTCGTCGCCTGCAGTAGAAGCACAGCAAGATGATCCGAATTTGGAAAAACTCCAGCGTGTGACGGCACTTTGGGAAGCGACTCAGCGTGAAATGCGAACTTACTTAGATCCAGATGAACTTGACCGAGAGCTTGCGGTTTATTTCGGCTATTTAAGAGAGCAGCGTAATATCGGATCGCACGCCGCTACGGAGATTGGAGAGATTCTTAGTGACCAGAGACAACGAGTTCGTCAGCAGAAAAAGATCGAAACGTTACTTCGCGAAAGCCAAACGGGAAAGGCTTTTGGTTTACATCGACAAAGAGAATTATTTGTTAGCGTAGCAGACACTCTCCGTTACCTGAAGAGAGCGCACTCTCTTAGAGAGGGAGTTCAGATAGTGGGGGATCATAAGCATGAAGTGGTTGATCATGCGCTTAACATGCGCATCCTCTTGCTTCAATCCTTTCAAAATCAACTAGCTAAGCTTGTAGGACCGGCAGCAGCAGTTGTTAGGCCAAAACAAGGCCATATTACTTACTTGCAAGGAAAGAAAGAAGTTCAGGATGCTGAAAAAACTGAGTTGCAAAGGTTACTGCGAGAATTATCAGAGGCAATCGACAGAATCACTCAACTATACCCATCGTCGACTCATCCGCTGCTTGCCCAAAATTTAATCAGAAAATATCAGGATCTCATTCGACAAAGCGAGGCATTAAATGCTCAAATTCCGCAGTTGGTGGAACCGGCACTTTCTAACGCTGTTTTACTTTTGATGGATGAGCTGGCTGCTGTTACCGCAAGTCATTTGAGTTTGGAGTGGCCAGAAGTAGCTGCGGTTGAACGTCCTCAAGGATATGAAGTCGAGCTTCGAAAAATAGCTCTTCTGGGCGATCAAATCATACGAGTGGTTGATGAAGAGGGAATTAATCCCTGGCAGTATTTTTTAAGCATTAATAGCGAATCAGAACTGGCAACCTACGCTCATCGAAAATCAGAGCTGGCCATCAAAATACTTCCACGAGTTCAACCGAGTAAACCTAAATCAGCTCCATCGACCGTTGGGCCCGAAGATTTTGAACGGAGAAAATCTCGCGTTACGGCTTTGCGAAATTTGTTTGCTCCTATTGACGCTGCTTGGAACGGGTCGAATTACGATTCGATTCAAGACGCGTTAGTTCAAATGGATAAAGCGCTCGAAGCAGCTATTACCGTCATGCGAGGCTTTGGAGTTTCATCTCAGGACCATGTTCCCTTTGCTCAAATTCGTATCCAGCTTGGGGCCATTCGTGAAGCCTTAGATCGTTATGCTGCGCTTCCTCGGGTTAGCGCTGAACAAGAGCAAAAATTATTCGAAATGATTGATCAGGTTCGTAATCGCTTGCTCTTCAAGGTGAATCTATTCAATGATCTTTTAAAAAGCCATCGAGCGCTTAGAGAAAAATTTAAAGAAACAAATGAACTTTATTTGCTGGTTTTACCTTTCATTAATTTTGTGAAAAGAGTTCAACAGGTTCGTTCATTAATTCATGCACCTGACGCAGCATCAACGCCTCTAAGCGTGATCCAAGGCCAATGGGAGCAAGAGCTTCAAATGCCGGTAGCGGCAGTACCTACTGCGACACTGTCTTCATCGAACGCCGCGATTCGGGAGAATGCGACTGTGCTTGCAGGACACCTTCAGTCGATGGCAGAGCTTTATCAAACCGGAGCGTATCCTCAATTAGCACCAACGCTGGGCCGCATGTACAGGGAGTTTCAGGAAAGGGTAACAACTTTTTCTCGTGAATCGGCAGGTCCTGATACGGCTGATCCTTTAGGGAGAGGAATCGCCTTAGGTGTTCTTTTGGCGGATCTTGCTTCTTTAACAGATCTTGATGCCAATTTTATTTGGCCCGAGCAAGGAGATATCGAGCGCCCTCAGACCTCGAGGCAGCTACTTGAAAAAATCACTGAGACCGGAATTAAGTTACTTCAAAATATTGGCGGCGCCAATATCCGTCGAGATTTCTTCCTCGGCGCGATTGCTCACCATAACGCCTCAGTGATTCCGTTCCCTGATCGCTCTGAATTAAGACAAGATGCTGGAATCGCAGCTGTAACAGCATTGGGGCTTGAAGGGCCTCAGACTCAGGAAGCGCTTTATCAAACTCTTCGAACTTATTTTGAAGCACGTCAAAAAGCAGGTGCTTCGATTGATCTTCAGTCCCACAAATGGATTCTTATTTCAAATCCCAATGAATTTGAAGGCTTAAGAAAAGTCAATTTCGACGGAGGGGCCTTATCTTTTGAATGGGGGTTAGCTGACAAATCTCGTTTGATCGTTAAGAGTAATAAAAAAGGTTTGTCTGTCAATCAGGTGCAAGGGGCTTCGGATATTTTTCATGCTTATGCGGTTCCTGGTTCGGTGAGTGGTATTCTTGGATTTGCAATGCGTAAAAACAGAATCGTTCTCGTTCTTGCTCACGAATCTTACGAGAAACTTCGTCAGACCTGGCTGCAGGTGACGGCGGTTCCCAATGCTGCTCGTTTCAATGATTTTTTTGTTTCTCTTGAGGATACAAAGGTTGTGACCACTTTAGCTCCTCTCAAAATAGACTCCCAAGAATTACCAGTGGCGGTAAGGGCTTCAACGCCTCCTATTCAGGGGCATTCCTTTTACGATCTGCCACTCGATGCAGTACGGTTTTCAAAAGTAATTTCGCACCGGATTAACGGTTCGGCTTATTTAGAATTTCGAGAAATTCCTCAAGATGCGGCTAGAGCAGCACAGACTTGGTTTGATCAGGCGCAAGATGATCCGGAACAAGAACCGCTTTTCTCTTTATTATCGAGCGGGATTCAGCTTGTGAGAGAAAAGATGGAAGTTTCTTTTCAGGGACTTTTTCTCTCAAAACAAAATCAAGCACTTGGTCAGAAAAAAATTGATTTAGTTCCCATTCCATTTCTTCAAGAAGCTCTCCGCTTACTTGCAGAGAAAAAAGCGCCGACTATCAAGCTGGATGCCTTTCGAAGCGCGGTTTTATTTTTAATCACGGCCAAGGCAGACAATCGAAAATCATCCGTTGCGGATCAAATCGTGGCTTGGGATGAAGCGCGCGTTGCAGCTCGATCCGAACTCAGAAAGGATCCTCAAAGCACGACAAAGGTTGCAATTTTATTTGATGCGCCGAAATCACCCGCCGCTCTTTATCAAATGCTGAGAACTCATTTTGCTGCTGAGTTAGCTCGCGGCAAAAACGTAGACATGAATTTTGAAGATAAAATCATGATGGCCATGCCTGATAAGTTTTATGGGCTAAAGCGCATCACCTATTCACCTAAACATATTCTGACCTTTCTTTGGCAGTTTCCCGGAAGAAAAGAATTAGAGATCAAGTGCTGGTCGGACAAGATTTTAGTAACTCAGAGCACGGCTGCGACAAAGGATTTTGATATTTCCTTACCATCAAAAGGCAAACAGGGGGTTTTCGGTATTGCCAGGCGCAGAGAGAAAGTCATGTTGATCTTAGATCCGCAGTTTCATGACAGATTACTGCATGGCTGGCCTCTTCTTTCAGAACATCCCGAAGCTTTGCTGCTTTCTGATTATTTTGTCTCTGCCGGCGATAAAGCTGCGCTACAACATTTGCGTCCTCTGACTGCCGAGGTTCCAGCTCACTCCGAAGATCCTTCGACTGAAAAAATAGGGACAACTTCACGCAAACCAGCAGACATGGAAGAACCTGACACTATTTATAACAAACCTTTGAATTCGAGTACGCATCGACAAACGATGGTTCGAAGAAAAGAATCCTCTCTTTATTTGGATTTTCAGGCGGTTCCTCAAAAGAATGCTAGACAAGCGCAAAAGTGGCTCAGCCAAATGATGGCGGATCCAGGAAAACATGAGTTGCTTGAGTTTTTAGCCGTGAGTCTTCGCCGCTTAGATTCTGATATTGAAGCCGATCTCTCCCGGATTCAAAATGGACCAAAAGACCGTTCTGTTTCAGCAAAAATTCCAGAGTGGTTCGCAGTTCCTTTTTTTCAAGATGGAATCCGTGCATTACAAGCATTTAAAAATATCAAAGCTCCAACTCTGCGTATCAGCCATGTGCGCAGCGTGGTGAGTTTTCTGAACCGCGCTCAACCAGGCAAACAATCGCTGGCCGCACAAATTTTGGCTTGGGATGCGGCCCACTCTCGCTCGGAGCTTCGCAGTCAAGAAAAGGGATATCATCTTTATTTACAAAACTGGCCGGATGCTGATAACGGACTCTCAAGGTTTCGCGCTTCTACTCAAGGTGCTGGGAAAGTTTATGAGCGTTCGCGCAAAGGTGAAGAAGGGGATGATCCGTTTGATTTGGAGGATGAAGGACAAGAAACGCTTGATGCTCCTTCTGTGGTTACAGGGACCGTTACCATCAAAGAAATCGTGGAAGCCGCAAGAATAAAGAGAAAACAGGCCCAGCAAGTTGCCAAAGAAAATGGACGCCATGAAAAAGAAGTGGCTTTTATGGCGGCATTTAAAAAAGACGTGGTGAATGCTTCGTTGAGTTCCTTGGGTTGGGATGATGCGGCGCAAGCAAAAGCCGAGGGTATTCTTTTAGAAATCTACCAGCATTGGTTTGAACAAAAAAACAAGCGAGAACATCTACAAAGAAAAATAACCGGAAACGGTGGTCCTGATCGAGCTTTTGTTCGCGAATGGAAAGAAGCAGCAGCCTTTTTGAAAGCTCAAAAAGCCATGGCTGAAAAAGGGATCGCAGTATTAAGAGTTCTAAGGGATCAAGGTGATCGCCTTGCGCCTCATTTCACTTTTGATCTTGAAGAAGAATGGACGAAAGACGAACCGGGAATCGAGGCAGAAAAACTTGCCCCAACTTTAAAAAAGTGGATCCAGCATTTAAAAGATCACCAAGGACAAATTACTGCAGCTTCTGATTTACTCATATTTCGTCGGGATCTGATGAAAATTCGACGTGGAATGCCGCTCATCCAACTAGGAGGGGCAGAGAGAAAAATATTTACCGCGTTGGCTCAGACCTTTTATGATCAAGTTCGAAGTTATGTCGGAACTGGCGAGGGTTCTACAAGTTTTCATCCGCATCTCTCACGTATGCTTCTAGGAATGGGCGAACTATCAGAGGTAGAAGAACGCCTGCTCGGTGATGAGGGGTTGGCTTGCACGCGCCCAGTCATTTTTGGAATGCCTTCCTCGGAGCCTGTCAAAAGACTTTTTTCAAAAATTTCCAACGCTGATTTTGAGGAAGGGTTGACTTTGGTGGTTTCAGAAATTGCAAAAACCAGAAGCAAATATGAGGTGGCTAATCTTTTCTTCGGTAATTCTGTGGAAAATCTGCTCGATGCCTATCTTTTTTCAGTATCTCGCAATTCGACAGAGGTTTTGATGCGCCCCAGAAATGTGGGGGACAATGTTACGATAGTTACTTCAGATGGTTTTGCCTCAAAATTTATTATGGAATTACAGCATTTATATCGAGTGGTCACTGTAGGAAGAACGACGCATTTGGTTTGCTACAAGCCCAATGCTCCGGTTAGTCTGAGAACCAAACAAATTGTCATTGCTGATAATCCGCCTTTTTTGCTCAGCGAAATGACCACAATTGTTTTTCCTCACGCGGATCCTAATTATTTTCGCCAGGTTTTTCAGAATCTTGCAGAAGCTGAAAAAACTCGCTCAGAGCTTCGGATTAGTGTTGCCGAGAAGCAAGAAGTCGAAAGTGATCCTGTCTCTGATCTTTCAGGAAGGGCTTCAAGTTGGACCCATCGAAAGGTTTTTGATGCCTTGGTTCAATACGCCCAAAGTCACTCCGATCGCTTTGGAGATGTGCATCTTGAGCCCAGAGGGCAAATTTCCGTGCTTACTTTTCAAACCCCAGCGAAGACGGGATTTTTACGTGAGGTTAAATGGAGCTTGTCTACTAATTCAGATTCTCTTCTTTTTACCTTTGCTCATCCTAAAGCCAGTCAATTCTTTTTCCAAGTGAAGTTTAAAAAGGACAGAGTTACATTTTTTATTGAGCGCAACAGACAAATGTTGCTTAAAGAAGGCCTCGCTTCGCCTTCTCGGCGCGTTTCTCACGGGGCGTCAGATCTTGAAGCCATTGCTTTAGAAAAATCAACGGGCGCGATCAAGTTAGTAGTGAATCCCGCAGCTTGGGATTTTTTTCAATCACAGCTGGATGAGTCGCCCGAAATCCGAGCTTTATTTCATCCTGAACAAGCAGCAGATGCTTCTGGTCTTCATCGTTCAGCGACCTCGAATGTTTTAGAAGCTTTTCCTGTTCCTTTTTTGAGAGCAGAGGACGCTGTTTCTAAATCAGGTTATAAGGTGGTTCCTTGGGAAAAGTTAGGTGTAAGCAACGGGGATCAAAAGCCATCCAAGAAACCATTTAATCCATCCCCAAAAAATAAACAAAATCAACCGATCAAAAAGCCTGAAAAAATCATGAAGGCTCAAGTGCCAGCCAAAAGCAAAATTAAATTAGGAACTTTGAGTAATGCCAGTAAATATATTCGATCTTATGGGCTTTCTAAACGCGAGAGGCTGCAAGTCATTCGATGGGTCAAAAAAATTAATCTGGCAGATCACTGGTCCATGGATGCGGAGGACCATTTTAGGCCTGGCATTAAATTGATTGCGCGTTCTATCCTTACCCTCAAGGGAGATCCCAGCAGGAGCATGAATCATGGGCGAAGGCCGGATGGCAATGAAAATAATGGCATGAAAGAAATTTCGAAACTGTTTCTCAAGACATTTCCATTTTATCGAGAAGCGGTTCGAGAAGTGAGGCGTCGTTATGTTCATGGTCCTGTTCATCTGCGAAGTTTGGTCTGTCTTTTAGAAGAAGCAAGAATTGGACATCGATCTGCTGCGGATATTTTAGTCCGAAAAGCGGCAGATGCCGGTTTGATCAATTTGCGACAACTCCGACGTGAAATGAAAGCGCGTACTCGATCCGAACTCAGAGAAAAAAGGATTGATCCGCGGTCTCTCGTAGAGACTTCTATAATTAATGCACTAATTAAAAATTCAAAATTACCGAGATGGGCAAAGCAAGGTATTCGAGAAATCCAAAACCTCTGGCGTGGGGGTAATCAACTGGCAGCGTCTCAGCATGCCTATTTTTTTATCGATCAGATTTTTTCCAGAGGACATGGCGGCGACCTGGCAAATACTTTTATGGATGTGATTGCGCAATATTTGGGCTTTGAGACCGTAATAGATCCCTGCTGCATTTCGTATTGGGCGCAAAATTTGGGGGCTTCCATTAAAGGTGGGGAATGGGGACTTGAGATTCTAAAAAAGCGTTATCAAACATTAGCTCAAAAAAATCTGAGCTCTGCGGATTTTGGAGATTGGGAAAAAAGTGTTTGGTTTGCGGAAATGGAAATCCTTCTTGAGGAAATTTGGCTGGCGCGGACCTACCGGTCTGAAGAAGATCAAGCAAAGATCGATATTTTGAAATCGATTGCGGAAACATCTCAAACGCATTTTGCAGAATTAGCTCAGTGGATGCTTGCGCATCCGATTCCTTCGCAGCGATGGCACAGTGTTCGCGATCATAGGATTCTTGAATATTACGTGCTCGGCAGGATGGCGGATCCGACAGAAAATCACGAACAGATTTTAACGGCTATGAAACTGTCGCTTTTGGAACTCACTGTGATGGCAACGGATCATGAACATCGTCTTGAGAGCGCATTAAAAAGAGGACGTAAGGCGCAGATTGATGATATCGATGGCAATCTTACGCGCGAGAGATTGGTCTCTGATAAAGCTATCCGTTTAATTCAGCAAAGTTTACGCCGGGGCAAGATTCGAGCTCTCGCCACGGGAAGACCGCTTGTGGTGAAAGGAAAACTTGCCGCAAGAATGAAAAAGCGGAATTTGAGTCCCAACGATATTGAAGAAGCTGCGGCCATCAAAATTAGAGAAGGACTCACACCTTCGGAACGTGCGCGATTTTTTGAGTTTCCAGAAAATGCAAGCTATGTCACCTGGGTGGATGAGCAAGGTCGTAGACAAGAAGAAGATCTGGTACAGAAATATTTTGTTGAAACAGGAAAACTTCCAGCTGATTTTAAATTCTCTTCAGCAGACCGGAAAAAACTTTTTAAGGAATTGACGCGTGCTGTTTCAGCAGATTTTGCGACCCCCTTTTCTTTTGATGAACCGAAACGTTACGGCTTAACTCTTTGGGTGAATGGCAAAGATGCTGCGGAAATTCGCCAGCGTGCACAGGCGATGGTGGCAATCATTAGAAAATTTTTAAAGCAATCTGGAAATGCGAACTATCAATATTTCCAGGTTTCATCATCTGCCACTTGTGTAGACATCATGCTCAAGGGAATTGATAAATCGCTCGCGATTCGCTACCTCAAAGATAAGTTTGGATTTAAAGAAAGTGAAATCGTTGGAACCGATGACCGCGGAAATCCGGAAGGTAACGGCTACGGACTCACGCGCCACGTGAGTGGATTTACCACACGCGATTCTGATCCTAAGAGCCGCAAGCAAATCGCACTTCCTTTGATTTGGGGAGTCGAAGGTCCTGACGCCTGGATTCGGTTAGAACACGCGTTTGCAGCATCAGAAAAACGATCTGAACTTAAAAACCCGATGGAGATGACCCAGAATCAAACATTAAATTTAGAGCGTTCTGAGGTTCGTGAAATATTTGTTCATAACTTTTCTGCTGAAATCATTCCCGTTGTTTGGCTTGAAGGAATGCCCATGCATGCTCAGCAATCTCTGCTTCAATCTTGGATCGGAAGACCTGCTGTTGTCTGGCCGCGTGTTCATGAGACCGCAGAAACTTTTAGTGAGGAATCAGTCGTGAAGATTCTAAGCAAGAAATTTTCTCGGTCTGCAAAAGAGGGAGGCGTTCCAATCATTGATGCCGGTTGGATGGAGTATTTAGTCCAAAGAAATCCGCGTGCGCTAGCAGTTTTAATCCAGGCAGCACAAAGGGTTCAAACGTCCGGCATATCTGAGTTCAAGATTGGGATTTTAGGACGAGAAGACGCATTCAAAAATCTGCAGGAAGCGGTGATGAGAAAAGATTTGAATGGGCTTTCGGCAGCTGAGAAAAATGCGTTCCAGAACCAAGCTATTTTTGAACCCGTTCATCCTGAAAAATTATTCGAATTCCAAGCTCAGCATCAATTTGGGGTTTCTGTTCTGAGCGGGAGTGAGCTTCCGTCTGAAATTTCAGCTCAGTTTTTCTTAAATCCTAAAGATTTGGAAAGAGTTTCTGACGAGGAGCTTTTACTTGTGCCGCTCTTGTTGCCCGCACTTCAAAGCGCTGCGGGATTGATCCGTGGAATTTCAAATCCGGAAATCCGGGCACTCCGATTGCGTGAAAATCTTCCGCAAATCCTTCCGGGCGCAGCGGCTAAAGGAAATCAGTGGGTCATTTCTTGGCAGAAGTTTGCGGAGAATTTGTTGATGGCTCAGCGCGAATTTACTCGATCGGCTTAAGCGACTGATGGGTTACCGATATAGTTGTGTCGGATATCAAAATCAGACTAAGCAAGTTTTACGGTAGGGTTTCATCACGCGAAGCATTTGCGGATGAATAAGCCCATTCGAAGCTACCGTCTGAATGCTGTCCACGCGCGATGGCTTGCCTGAAAGATCCGTGACTGTTCCTCCTGCTTCTTCCACGATCAGCATCCCAGCGGCTTTATCCCAGGCATTGAGTTTAAACTCCCAGTAACCATCCAGACGTCCGCAAGCCACGTAGCAAAGATCAAGCGCGGCTGATCCAAGACGCCGAAGCTCCTGAGCGGTAAGGAGAAATTCTCGAAAAATTCTTAAATAGGGATCCGGATCTTTTCTGCGGTCATAAGGAAATCCGGTGCAAAGAAGGGAATCGCCTAAAAGTTTTGTTTTAGAGACGTGGATTTTTTTTCCGTTTAAAAAAGCACCCTTTCCTTTTTCAGCAAAAAAAAGTTCATCACGAAACGGATCATAGATTCCACCGAGTTGAACCACACCTGAATCTTCAAATGCAATGGAGACAGTTGAGATGGGGAGGTCATGAGCGTAGTTCGTGGTCCCATCCAAAGGATCAATGATCCAACGAAAAGGGACAGGCCCTTTTGGGTCCTGAGGGCCTGTCCCTGAAGCTCCGGATTCTTCAGCCAGAAAGGCGTGATTGGGAAAAGACTTCCGAATGATCGCAATCACGCGCTTTTCCGCAGCTTTATCTACCTGAGTGACCAAGTTAATGGCCCCTTTTTTATGGATTTGCTTAGGCTTATTCCAGCTTTTTTTTAAGAGAGCACCGGCCTCGGTAAGCGAGTGGAGCAGGACACTTTTCATTTTAGAATACTTCATATATGATACCCATCCGTTTTGATAATTTCGGAAACAATATAATAGAAGAAAGCGTATCGTACCGAACGAAGTCATAAATTCCAAGTACCAAATTCCAAGCGCTTAACTTGGAATTTAATTAAAGAGGATAACAATGGCTAAATATCGTGTCACACTGATTCCCGGAGATGGGATCGGACCAGAAATTGCAGAAGTTGCCAAGGCTTGTATTGAAGCCACCGGCGTTTCTATCGATTGGGATGTTCAAAATGCCGGAATTGATGTGGTGGAAAAAGAAGGAACGCCTCTTCCGGAGCGTGTGCTTGAATCCATCCGTCAAAACAAAGTAGCGCTTAAATCTCCAATCACCACGCCGGTGGGAACTGGATTTCGTTCCGTCAACGTAGCTTTACGCAAAGAACTGGACCTTTACGCTTGTGTCCGTCCGTGCAAAACCTATCCCGGAGTACGTACGCTTTATCAGAATATTGATTTAGTGATCATTCGTGAAAATACAGAGGATCTTTACGCTGGGATTGAATTTCAAAAAGGTTCGAAAGAATCGCTGGCTTTGATCAATGAAATCGAAAAACTCGGCCAGAAAAAAATCAAAATTGATTCAGGAATCAGTATCAAACCCATTTCTGTGAGCGGTTCTGAGCGCATTGTGAAATATGCGTTTGAGTATGCGCGAAAAAATGGTCGTAAAAAAGTCACGGCGATTCATAAAGCTAACATCATGAAATATTCTGACGGGCTTTTTCTTGAAGTCGCACGCGAAGTTGCAAAAAATTATCCAGACATTGATTTTAACGATCGAATCGTCGACAACATGTCCATGCAGCTTGTGCAAGTGCCTCAGGATTATGATGTGCTTGTGCTTCCGAATCTCTACGGGGATATTCTTTCGGATCTTTGTGCGGGTTTGGTTGGAGGTCTTGGGGTTGCGCCTGGTGCGAATATCGGAGAAAAAGGTGCGCTTTTTGAAGCTACTCACGGATCAGCCCCTAAATACAAAGGTTTGAACCGTGTCAATCCTACGGCCGTGATTTTATCCGGCATGTTGATGCTGCGGCATCTTGGAGAAATCGAGGCCTCTCGCAAACTTGAAAAAGCGGTCGCGAAAGTCATTCAAGAAGGCAAAGACGTGACTTACGATCTCAAAGATTTGCGCAGTGACCCAACTGCGGTAGGCACCAAAGAAATGGGCGATGCGATCATCAAACAAATTAAGCAAAACACTTAATGCACGGGGCCTGGTGCGCGGAGCATGGAGTCATCATTCAACATGAGTTTCAATCGCTGTTGGTTCAAAGAGTTTTGCGGCGCTCTGCTCCATGCGCCATGCTCTCTGCTCCACGCTTGAAAAGGAGTTCTGTATGTCGAAATCAAAAGTAACGGTGGTGGGAGCAGGATTTGTGGGGGCAACTACGGCCCAGCGCATTGTGGAAAAAAATCTCGCGGATGTGGTGTTGATTGATATTGTCGAAGGCATGCCGCAGGGCAAAGCGCTCGACATGATGGAGTCAGCGCCGGTGGAGGGTTTTACTTCTAAAATTATCGGGACCAATCGCTACGAAGATACCGCCAATTCGGATGTGGTGGTGATCACCGCAGGCCTTGCGCGCAAACCCGGAATGTCTCGCGATGATCTGCTTTTAAAAAATGCTGAGATCGTCGGCGGCGTAGTCACTGAGATTTCAAAATTCTCACCCAACGCCATCATCATTGTGGTTTCCAATCCATTGGATGTGATGACTTATCTGGCGTGGAAAAAATCAGGATTTGATTCGAGGCGCGTGTTTGGAATGGCCGGGGAGCTTGATTCCGCGCGTTGTGCATATTTTGTGGCGGAGGCTTTGGGATGCAATCCTTCGGATGTTCAGGCCATGGTGCTCGGGGGCCACGGCGATGAAATGGTTCCCGTCGAGCAGCACACAAAAGTCAAAGGAAAACCCATTACAGAACTTTTGCCTGCAGATAAAATTGAAGCCATCAATCAAAGAACACGTACCGGCGGAGCTGAAATTGTCGGACTTCTCAAAACCGGAAGCGCATTTTATGCGCCATCATCTTCAGTGGTGCGGATGGTGCGTTCCGTACTTGAAGATCGTAAAGAAGTGATCGCAAGCTGCGTTTATCTAAAAGGTGAGTACGGGATCCAAAATGTTTACGTCGGTGTTCCGGCAAAGCTGGGAAAAAATGGAATCGAACAGGTGGTAGAGATTCCGCTGACAGATGCTCAGAAAAAGGCGCTCAAAGTTTCAGCCGAGCACGTGCTTGAAAACTGCGCCAAGCTTTCACTCTAAGCGATGAACGATTCATTCAAGGCAAAATCTCATCTTACGGTTTCAGGAAAGAAGTACACGATCTGGCGTTTGGATGCCGTTAAGCGAACAGGCCGCGAAAAGTTCGAGCATCTTCCTTTCTCGATCCGCATTCTTCTGGAAAATTTACTCCGGAATGAAAATGGCAAATCCGTTCGCGCGGAAGATATTGAAGCGCTTCGCAACTGGACGCCTGCGGAAAAATCTCAAAAGGAAATTGCCTACACACCCGCGCGTGTGATTCTTCAAGATTTCACGGGAGTGCCTGCGATCGTGGATCTTGCTGCGATGCGCGATGCCATGAAGGCCATGGGCGGGGACCCCAAAAAAATCAACCCGCTCGAGCCCGTGGATTTAGTCATTGATCACTCCATTCAAGTGGATGCGTTTGGCGCCGCAGATTCTTTTCAGAAAAATGTCGGACTTGAATATGAACGCAATCAAGAGCGGTACGAATTCTTGAAATGGGGACAAAAGGCTTTTCAGAATTTTCGCGTGGTGCCTCCGGGCACTGGAATCGTGCATCAAGTGAATCTCGAATACCTCGCGCATCTTGTGATGACCAAAAACAAAGACGGAGAAACGCTCGCATATCCTGATACGCTTGTGGGAACCGACTCGCACACCACGATGATCAACGGACTTGGCGTGCTGGGTTGGGGAGTGGGCGGGATCGAAGCCGAGGCTGCGATGCTAGGCCAGCCGATTTCCATGCTGATTCCTGAAGTGGTGGGTTTTAAACTTAAAGGAAAACTTCCTGAAGGAGCAACTGCGACCGATCTGGTTTTAACTGTCACTCAAATGCTCCGCAAAAAAGGCGTGGTAGATAAATTTGTCGAGTTTTACGGCCCAGGGTTAGACGGACTTGCGCTTGCAGATCGCGCCACACTGGCGAACATGGCTCCCGAGTACGGTGCTACGATGGGATTTTTTCCCGCGGATCAAGAAACGCTCAACTTTTTGCGTTTGACGGGCCGCAGCGAAGAACAAGTTCAACTTGCAGAAGTTTATTTAAAAGGTCAGCACCTTTTCCGAACCAAAGATACCCCGGATCCTGTTTTTTCTGATTCGCTGGAACTTGATTTGAAAGATGTGGTGCCTAGCCTTGCCGGTCCCAAGAGGCCTCAGGATCGGGTTCCTCTCAAAGAAGTGAAGGCTTCTTTTGACGCTGCACTTAAAGGATTGAATGCTGGGTCACCTGCTGCATCAAGTGAAAAAAAATCCTCAGGTCTTGATCACGGCTCTGTGGTGATTGCTTCGATCACAAGCTGTACCAACACCTCCAACCCTTCGGTCATGTTGGGTGCTGGTATTCTTGCCAAAAAAGCCGTGGAGCAGGGACTCGCAGCTAAGCCTTGGGTCAAGACGAGTCTTTCCCCGGGATCGCGCGTGGTCACGGAATATTTGAAAGCCAGCGGACTTCTTCCTTATTTAGAAAAACTGGGATTTTATCTTGCGGGTTACGGATGCATGACCTGCATTGGAAATTCCGGGCCGCTTCCGGATGAAATATCAAAATCAGTGAAAGATCAAAATTTAGTAGTAGCTGCGGTGCTTTCAGGAAACCGTAATTTTGAAGGCCGTGTGAATCCTCTTGTAAAAGCGAATTATCTTGCCTCACCGCCGCTGGTGGTGACTTATGCGTTGGCGGGATCCATGACGCTTGATCTTTCCACGGAGCCTGTGGCTGTGAATACCCAAGGCAAAACGGTTTATCTTCGTGACATCTGGCCCACGGAAAAAGAAATTCAAGAAGCTATGAAAAAAGTACAGGCGCGAATTTTTATCAAAGAATACGCGCATGTTTTTGACGGCGACGAGCACTGGAAATCGATTCGCGTGGTGGCGAGCGACACTTTTTCTTGGAATGAAAAATCCACCTACGTCAAATGTCCTCCTTATTTTCAAAAAATGCAGCGTACGCCGGCTGTGGTTCAAGATATTCAAGATGCGCGTGTGCTGGCTGTGGTTGGAGATTCTGTGACCACAGATCACATTTCACCTGCAGGGTCGATTGCCAAAGAAAGTCCGGCTGCAAAATATCTCACTCAAAACTCTGTGCTTGCCAAGGATTTTAATCAGTACGGTGCGCGGCGTGGTAATCACGAAGTCATGATGCGCGGAACCTTTGCCAATATCCGTTTCAAAAATATTTTAGCGCCTGGCACTGAAGGAGGTGTGACGCGTTTACTTCCAAGCGGGGAAGTGATGTCGATTTACGATGCAGCTCTTTGTTATCAAAATCAAAAAATTTCCACGATTGTGATTGCCGGAAAAGAATACGGCACAGGATCTTCTCGCGATTGGGCTGCGAAAGGGCCGGCGCTGCTGGGCGTTAAAGCTGTGATCGCAGAAACTTTTGAACGTATTCACAGGAGCAACTTAATTGGAATGGGAATTCTTCCGCTGCAATTTGAAAAAGGTCAGAATCGTGAAACGTTGGGGTTGACCGGCGAAGAAACTTTTTCCATTGAAGGCATTGCCAAAGATTTAAAGCCGTTCAAAAAGTTGACGGTTGAAGCCAAGAATGCTAGCGGCATTAAAACGTTTTCTGTGCTTTGTCGCATTGATACTCCTGTGGAGCTTGAATATTATCGCCACGGCGGTATTCTTCCCTTTGTGCTTCGAAATCTCATCGATCAAAAAAGTTAAAAATTCGAAATACAAAATTCGAATTTCTAAATCAATAAAATCCGAATAGTGTTTATTTCGAATTTCGGTGTTCGAATTTAGAATTTATCCGCAACCGTGTACCCATTATTTCTGGGTTTGACAAAGCGGATATATAAGTATACACTTTGTTGTGTACACGAGGTGCTAACATGATAGCCAGTATTCGAGATTTACGGTCTAAGACGCGGGAAATTTTAAATGCGGTCCAAAGAGGGGATGTGGTTTTTGTATCCAATCGTGGGAAGACCTGCGCCAAGATTATCTCTGTGACCCATGGGGTTCGTTTAAAAAAACAATCCCCTGCCTTTGGGATGTGGGAAAAGAATTCTTCGGTCTGTGATGTGGGTGCGTATCTTAAAAATCTGCGAAAAGGACGGCATGCTCGTTGATACGGATGTGCTCATCTGGTTTTTCCGGGGAAGCCATCACGCGGAATCCATCCTTAATAAAATTCCCTTGATTCACATTAGCTCGGTTTCTGCTTTTGAAATCCTTCAAGGACTGCGTAATCAAAAAGAATTGCGCGGTTGGAAATCTTTTTTGAAAGATTTTGAAGTGAAGGTTATTTTGCTTGATGAGTCGATTTCTTCTAAAGCGCTTTTTTGGGTCGAAGAATATACCTTGAGTCATCAGCTTAAGATGGCCGATGCTCTTATTGCAGCGACTGCGGATATTCATGGTCTGGAGCTTCTTACGGGAAACATTGCGGATTACCGTTTTTTGCCTGGAATTCGGCTGCAGCTATTCAAAACAACGGTGAAAAATTCGAAATACAAAATTCGAATTTCTAAATCAATAAAGTCCGAATAGTGTTTATTTAGAATTTATTCCTTGAGGCGTTATGACGCGTAAAATCAAAAAAGAAATTTTTAAGCCCAGCCTGGGAAAAAATGTTTTTATTGATCCCTCTGCTCAAGTGATCGGTCGCGTGAAAGTTGGAGATCATTCCAGTATTTGGCCGGGATGCGTGATTCGCGGGGACATTCAAAAAATTGTGATTGGCCATCACTCCAACATCCAAGATCTTTCTGTTGTGCACGTGGAATCGAACAGGGCTTGTGTGATTGGTAACTATGTGACAGTCGGGCACGCGGTGGTGCTCCACGCTTGCACGGTCAAAGATCAATCTTTGATCGGCATTGGTTCTATTGTGTTGGATGGTGCTGTGATTGAGTCTGGCGTGATTTTAGGCGCAGGAAGCCTTGTGACTCATGGACAAAGGCTCAAAGCAGGATCGCTTTACTTTGGTCGCCCCGCAAAACGAGTTCGGGCGCTTTCGAGGAAAGAAATCACCGGTCTTAAGGCCTGGGCGGAGCGCTATGTCCGCTACACCCGTGATCACCAGCGCGGCTTGTATCAACGTTTTTCGAGTACATGAGCGTCTGAGCCCAAGAACACCAGAACACAGGAGCGCAAGATCTAAAGCCAAACGCAATTGCATTAAGGTTTTTGCGTTTTAGAGCTCTAGCGCGCAGGTGCTTTTGCCATCTTTTTTTAAAATTCTCTTATTTTCCAGATGCGGAGAAGGAATTTTTTCGTATAATACGCACCCATATGACAGACAAAGGTTTAGATACTCCCAATCATTTCTCCAAGGGCCTTGAAGGCGTCGTTGCTGCGGAAACCTCGCTCAGCCTTGTGGACGGAGCTAATAGCCGATTAATTTATCGCGGCATTCAGATCCAAGATCTTGCGGTGAACTCTTCTTTTGAAGAGACGGTTTTTCTTTTATGGTACGGACGCCTTCCCTCGTCTTCTGAACTTGGAAGTTTTAAAGCCATGCTTGCGCTCGAACGTGTCATCCATCCTGATATTTTAAATTGGATCAAAAAAATTCCTCAAAAAGCGCATCCCATGGGGGTGTTGCGTACCATGGTTTCCTTGCTTGGACTTTTTGATCCGGATGCGGATAGTACGACCCGTGCAGGTCTTGAGAGAATCGCGCTTCATTTAATCGGTGCTTTCCCGACGATTATTGCTGCGCTTTATCGTATCCGAAAAGGACAAAAAATTCTTGAACCTGATATGGGTCTCAGTCACGCTGGAAATTTTTATTACATGATGCATGGAAAAAAACCAGAGCCTGAAATGGAACGTGCGCTGGATGCTTACCTCATTTTACTTGCAGATCACGGGCTGAACGCGTCCACTTTTTCTGCGCGCGTTACGGCGGCTACCATTTCTGATATGTATTCTGCGATTACTTCAGCTTGCGGCACTTTGAAAGGCGATCTCCACGGATCTGCAAATCAGAGATCCATGGAAATGATTTTGGATATTGGGACACCTGAACGGGCTGAACCTTACATCTTGCATCTTCTTGAAGAAAAGAAAAAAGTGATGGGATTCGGTCACCGGATTTATAAGCACAAAGATCCGCGGGCTTCTGCCTTTCGCTCCATCGCAGAAAAACTTTGCCAGAAAACTAACCAAATGAAATGGCTTCAGATTTCGGACGTGGTCGAGAAAATCATGTGGGAGAAAAAACAGATTCCTTGCAACGTTGACTTCTTCTCTGCTTCAGTCCTTTATATTTTAGGCTTTCCCATTTCTTATTTCACCACGGTCTTTGCCGCAAGCCGAGTGGCTGGCTGGACCATGCATGTGATTGAGCAACTTCAAAATAACCGATTGATTCGTCCGGAAGCAAATTATGTGGGCCCGATGGATCAAAGTTATATTCCTATTGAGCAGCGAAACACTTGAACATCCACGAATTTCAAGCCAAAGAAATCTTCAAAAGTTACGGCATCCCGATTAATGAGGGGAAACTCGCGCTGAATGCCCAAGAGGCTTGGCAAATCGCCAGACAAAAAGCTTTTTGGGATGGGATTTATGTGGTCAAAGCTCAAGTTCACGCAGGGGGAAGAGGCAAGGGCGGAGGCATTCGCCTCTGCAAAGCTCCTGAGGACGTCAAGCGAGCAGCTTCTCTTTTAATCGGATCCAAGCTGGTTACTCCACAAACTGGATTCCAAGGCCGACCGGTTGACAGTGTTCTTGTGGAATTCAGTCATGCGCTTCAAAAGGAATATTATTTAAGTGCGGTACTTGATCGAGCCACGGAATCTCCCTGCCTTATTTTTTCCGAATCAGGAGGGATGGATATCGAGGAAATTTCTCGCACCCAGCCTGAAAAAATTCAAAAATTTCATTTTAATATCGATACAGGTCTTTCAGAAATAGAGGCCAAGGAAATTACTTCCAAATTTGAACGGCGCACGGATCGTGCACTTGCTTTTGCCCGCATTTTTCAGGCTGTTGCAAAAATGTTTATTGATTTGGATTGTTCGCTTGTTGAAATCAATCCTCTTGCCATTGCTGTATCTGGGGAAGTCCTCGCCATTGATGCCAAAATTAATTTTGATGACAATGCTCTTTATCGTCACTCTGAAGCAGAGAAATTGAGAGATGTGCGGCAGGAAGATCCTCGCGAAGCCGAAGCAAAAAAATGGGATTTAAGTTACGTGGGATTGGACGGTAATATTGGCTGTGTGGTGAACGGCGCAGGTCTTGCCATGGCAACCATGGATATTATTCAATATGCCGGAGGAAAACCTGCTAATTTTCTTGATGTGGGTGGCGGTGCAACCCAGGAAAAAGTGACCGCTGCATTCAAAATTATTCTAAGAGATACCAAAGTGAAGGCTATTCTTGTTAATATTTTTGGCGGCATTATGCGCTGCGACATTGTGGCTCAAGGCATTGTCTCGGCCGTGAAAGAAATTGGAGAAACCGTTTCGATCGTGGTTCGTCTTGAAGGAACGAATGTTCAAGAAGGAAAAGAAATTTTGGCAAAATCGGGGCTTAAAAAAATTATTCCTGTTTCAAATTTTGCTGAAGCTGCTGAAAAAGTAGTGGCTGAAGCGGCTGCTTGTAAAGACACGTAATGATTGAGATCCAAAAATGAGCATTCTCGTCAATAAAAACACAAAAGTGATTGTTCAAGGCATCACAGGCCATCATGGTGCCTTTCATACTCAGAAAATGCTGGAGTATGGCACTCAACTGGTGGGAGGAGTCACGCCAGGCAAAGGCGGAGAGTCGGTTCACGGCGCTCCTGTTTTTAATTCTGTGGCTGAGGCCGTTTCAAAAACAGGGGCCACGGCTTCCGTGATTTATGTTCCTGCTCGGTTTGCTTCTGCTGCGATCCACGAAGCAGGCAAAGCCGGGATTCAACTTGTGATTTGTATCACCGAAGGGATTCCCAGTTTAGATATTGCCCGCATCAAACCCTGGCTTACTTCAAAGAAAATCCGAATGATTGGTCCCAATTGTCCGGGCATTATTACACCGGATGAATGTAAAATCGGAATTATGCCCGGGTACATTCATAAAAAGGGAAATATCGGAGTTGTTTCCCGCAGCGGAACGCTTACTTATGAAGCGGTTTGGCAGCTTACGCAGCTTGGCTTGGGACAATCGACATGTATTGGTATTGGCGGCGATCCGATTGTTGGCACTAGCTTTCGCGATGTGCTTGAACTTTTTCAGGCAGATGCGGAAACAGAAGCCGTGGTTATGATTGGTGAAATCGGCGGCAATGCTGAAGAAGATGCTGCTGATTTTATCCGTGCGAAAATGACGAAACCTGTGGTAGCATTTATCGCAGGACAAAATGCACCTCCCGGAAAGCGAATGGGTCATGCAGGAGCCATTATTGCGGGAGGTTCCGGAAAAGCCTCGGATAAAATCAAACGGCTTGAAGAGGCTGGAGTGACCGTGGTTCCGAGTCCCGCCCTGATTGGCGCCACGATGCAAAAAATCTATGGCGAGCGACATCTCAAAAAATCTGGATCATGAATTTGACGAATATCTCAAGGCCCGAGAGCCTGAGATTCTAAAAGCTATTCCCGCCTACCAAAAAAATATTGAAAAAACCGGTCCCCGTTACGGGCGTTTCCCGATCCCTACTTTTTTTAAAGCCCATCTTCTGGATGCGGATCAAGAGCATTTTCTAAAGCGCGTTTCAGCTTCGCTGAGTTCCATCATGAATATCGTGATCCGTCTTTATTTTGAAGACAAGCACGTGAGTTCGCTTTTTAATCTTTCACCCGAAATTCGTGATTTAGTGAGCATTGATCCAGGCTATTCCCGTTCTGCGGTTTTTTCCAGGTTTGATGGCATTTTGGAAGGCATGAGCTTTAAACTCTTTGGATGCAATTCCGACGTTTCTGCAGGCTCCGCTTACGCGGATCATTTTGAGAATAATCTTCTCGAAGAGCCCGCGCTCCAGGATTTTTTTCGCGATAACGTTGTCAAGCGAAGCAACCGGGTTCAAGCGATTTTGCAAGCCATGTTGGAAACTTATGAAGAATTCGGTGGCTTGGAAACGCCCCGCATCGCGATTGTGGACTGGCGCAACGCACGCACCATGCACGAATTCGAAATGCTTAAAGAATATTTTGAATCCAAAGGGTATAAAACCACCATTGCTGATCCCAGGGAGCTGAAATATCGCGGCGGAAAGCTTTATCACAAGGAATTTCGTGTGGATTTGATTTTGCGCCGCGCAGCTCTGGAAGAACTGGTGGCAAGGCTTGATGAGGTGCAGGATTTTATCCAGGCTTATCGCGACCGGGCGGTGTGCGTGGTCAATTCACTTCGTTCTTGGTTAGCCAGCATTCCTGCGTTTCTGACTTTGCTTTCAAATCCTGATTATGATTTCTTTTTTACAGATCACGAAAATAAAGTGAAGCGGGAATGCATTCCTTGGACGCGCTCGATCGCTCAGGCGGAATCTTTTTATGGTGGAAAAAAATTGTATCTCATTAATTTTCTGAAAGACGAAAAAGAAAATCTGGTTTTAAAACCAGCGCGCAGTTATGCAGGCAAGGGAATCTATATTGGCCGCGAGACCAAGGACGCGGATTGGAATGAAGCCATTGACCGCGCCATCAAATCCCATTGGGTGATTCAACAGTTTGTGAATATCCCAATCATGACCGTGCCTGAAATCATCAACAAAAAATTAGATTTTGCTTACCGGAAATACAATTTCAACCCTCTGGTTTTTGGCGGAAAATATGCTGGTGGATTTACTAAGCTCAGTCAGGAAAGCGTGATTAATGTGGTGCAGGGTGGCGGCGTGATTCCATCTGTGGCTGCTGAGGGACTTCCGGACCGCTGGGGTACGGGAGATCATTTCAAGGAAGGGTGAATGATGACGCGCTCTTTTACGTTAGAAGAAGCGAATGCTCTTTTGCCTGAGATCAAAAAATGTCTGAACCGGATTTATCACAAACGTGATGCTCATGCCCGGCATCATGATGTTTTGTTCATGGAACAGATTTTAGCGGAAAAAGAAGGGCATCCTGTGGATCAAGCGACTCCAAGTCATTTGGAGCGTGAAATCCAATTTATGGAATCCAATATCTCTGCCCTTGAGGCTGATGTCGCTCTGTTCCGCGAAATGGGGTGTCTGCTCCGGAGTGTGGAAAAAGGCCATGTTGATTTCCCTTCGCATCTGAAAGGGGAGCCAGTGCTTCTTTGCTGGAAGCCGGGAGAAGATAAAATTGCTTTCTATCATGCCGTAGATCAGGAAGAATCAGACCGAAAACCTCTCGGACATGCCTGAACTTCCTGAAGTCGAAATCATTGCCTCGGAATTAAATCACAAACTTCAGGGAAAAAATCTTTCCAAAATAATTTTCCGCAATGCTTCTGGTTTTCGTTTACATCTTGAATGTTTTGATACTGCAAAGTTTCCCGTCAGAGTGTCTCGGATCGACCGGCGAGGGAAATACATCGTCTGGTTTTTAGATTCTGGAAGTCAAATGTGGATGCATTTAGGCATGACCGGGCGGTTTGAGTGGGTAGATTCCGACCAAGCTTGGGCGAAACACGAACACATTTCTTTTCTGGTTCCGGAGTTGAAAAAGGAGCTCAGGTTTTGTGACATTCGGAAATTCGGGATATTTTATTGGATCGAAAATCCTTTAAAGCTTCCTGCCGCACTCAAGAAAATTGCTCCTGATCCGTTTGAAATCTCTTCGGCTGATTTCATTAGCAAGTTAAAAGGACGGCGCTCAGGGATTAAATCGCTGTTGCTCAATCAGGAACTTGTTTCCGGAATTGGGAATATTTATGCTAGTGAGAGTCTCCACCGTGCAGGAATCCGTCCAGCGAAGCAGGCGCATCGGCTGTCGTGGGTTCAATTAGAACGCTTACACCTGGCTGTCCAGGAGGTTTTAAAAGAAGCTGTTGCCAACGGAGGCTCGAGTGTGGATGATTATGTCCATACCGACGGCAGCCGCGGAGGGTTTCAAAATCTGCACCGTGTTTACGGCCGATCGGGAAGCCCGTGTCTCAAGTGCGGATCTAAAATCAAAAAATTAGTGATAACGGGCCGAAGCACTTTTTTTTGTTCAGTGTGTCAAAAATAAATTTGATTGAGGGGGCGTTGTGATACTTCCGAAGAAAATATTTCTTACCAAGGGTGTGGGAATTCATAAGGAAAAACTTTCGAGTTTTGAACTTGCGCTGCGCGATGCCGGTATTGCGGCCTTCAACATTGTCCGCGTTTCCAGTATTTATCCTCCGTACTGCAAACAGATTTCAAAAGAGTCGGGACTGAAGTATCTTACGCCGGGCCAAGTTTTGTTTACGGTCCTTTCTGAAGGGTCAACCAATGAACCCAATCGCTTGATTGCAGCCTCTGTGGGTATGGCGCTTCCCAAGCGCGAAGACCATTGCGGATATCTTTCCGAAGTTCACACCTATGGTTGGACGGAGAAGCGAACGGGGGAATACGCTGAAGATTTAGCGGCCGAGATGTTGGCTACGATTTTGGGAGTGAAGTTTGATCCGGATGAAAGTTGGGACAAAAAGCGCGAGATTTGGAAAATTTCAAATCAAATTGTGCGCACTTCCAACATTACTCAAAGCGCTGTGGGACCGAAAAATTCTTATTGGGCCACGGTAATTTCTGCGGCAGTTTTAATCCACTAATAACTCGTGAATGAAAAGTGGAAAAAAAGAAATCGCTTGATCCATTTTCCATTTTCTTCAAACTTGGATAGATTTTAGGCTCCGAGAAATCGGGTGAGTGCCATAAGGCCAAGTCCTGCCAGAGAAAATCCCCAAACAATCTTGGGGGAATGCTTGCGGCTTTCGTTCAAGACTGCATGCAGTCCAAGATAGATAAAACCTCCACTTGCATGAAGCATGACCCAATCAATCATTACGGGTGAAGTGTTTTGCAAAAGATAAGCTCCGAGAAACCAGCCGAGCACGGTCGAAAATTCAAGAGTGATAGTGAGAAGTACAGATTTTACTTTTCCAAAACCTCCTTGCATTAAAAGAGCACAAAGAGCGAGCCCCTCGGGAAATTTGTGAATCAAAATCGTCCAAAAAACAGAATTGGAAAGCGTATGACTCATCTCCTGACCTATGGAAACCGCAATGCCGTCCATAGTGCTGTGAACCGAGAGGCCGATGGTCAGGAGAAGGGCGATTCCTCGGAATTTTTCCGGAGTCTGTTCCTCAAAATGTGAAGCTGAGCAGGCCGGACAGACATGGAACACATAGCGACTAATCCAATGGAACACCAGATAACCGGACCCCAGAGCCAATAGAATTTCCCACCAAACAAGATGGGCAAAGGACTCAGGAAGGATATGAAAGAGACTGGCTCCAAGCAGGGTTCCAGCGGCAAAGCTGATCAGGGCACAGAGTTTTTTATGCGAAACCCCAATAGAAACAGCCATGACTGCGCCAAGTCCGGCGCTCGCTAGAGCACAAACATTTTGAATGAGAGTATGAGGTTGCATCATTTTAGCTTCTCGAGGGTGAGGCGTGCCATCCCTTGTTAAAGAGAGAGTATACGACTTGCCGTTGACAGCTCACAAGCTAAAAGATAGAATTCCCGCCCTATGTCAAAGTTAAAACTTGCCCTTCCTAAAGGGAGCCTTGAAGAGTCCACGGTTAATCTCTTTAAAAAGGCCGGATTTTCCATCAGTATCAGTTCCCGTTCTTATTATCCCTCGGTCGATGATGCCGAACTCGAAATTATTCTTTTCAGGCCGCAGGAAATGTCCCGCTATGTTGAAGACGGCGTGGTGGACTGCGGTCTTACGGGGTATGACTGGATCATGGAAAATGAGTCAGATGTGGCAGAACTTTGTGAACTTCAATATTCTAAACAAACCCGCAATCCTGTGCGCTGGGTGCTTGCGGTTCACAATGATTCTCCCTTTAAGACGGTTAAAGATCTGGAAGGTAAAAAAATTGCGACTGAGCTTGTCAATACTACCAAGAAATTTTTAGAGCAACACAAGGTTAAGGCTGAAGTTGAATTTTCCTGGGGTGCCACCGAAGTAAAACCGCCTAAACTCGCAGATGCCATTGTGGAAGCCACAGAAACTGGATCCAGTCTTCGCGCGAACAACCTCAAAATTATTGATACGCTTGTGACTTCTATTCCGAAATTCATTGCCAATAAAGAAAGCCTCAAAGATTCCTGGAAGAAAAATAAAATGGATAAGATCGTGATGCTTTTGGAAGGCGCCATACGGGCTCAAACCAAAGTCGGTCTTAAAATGAATGTCGCTGCCAAAGATCTAGAAAAAGTTTTGAAGATTTTGCCCGCCCTCAAGAAACCAACTGTTTCGTCGCTTTCTGTCGAAGGCTGGCATGATGTGGATACGATCATCGATGAAGCTGTGGTGCGAGAGATTATCCCTGAGCTCAAGAAAAATGGGGCTGAAGGGATTATTGAATATCCGCTTAATAAAGTAATCCCGTAAACAAAAAGTAACCAGTAACAGTAACCTGTAACCTTTAATCAGAGACAACAGAATGAAGACTCAGACTGAGTTCTTTTCTGTTCTGGCTTCTGGCAACTGGTTACTTTAAATCAGAGAGATCAAAATGCCTTGGGCACATAAGCAGCGCAAGAAGAAGATGAATAAGCACAAACGGAAAAAGAAGCTCCGTAAGAATCGCCACAAGAAAAAAGATTGGTCATAGCTTTAGTACAGGGTACAGGGTTTAGAGTCCAGAGAGATTTCTGCGATTGATTTCACTCTGTACCCTGTACTTTCTACTCTCCGCTCTGTACCATGAATCGAATCAAACTTCGTAGTCCTGCTAAAATTAATCTCTATCTCAAAGTTCTTGGCCGCCTGCCGAATGGATATCACCAGCTTCTGACTGTTTTTCACAGAATTTCACTCTGCGATCAAATTTCTTTGACAAAATCAGACCAAGGATTTTTCTTAGAAACAAATCAACCGAAACTTTCCTGCGGAGAAGACAATCTGATTACCAAAGCGTACCGGGCCCTTCAGGAAGAAGTCCCAAACTTGGGAGGGGTCAGAGTTTTCCTTCGAAAAAAAATCCCGATAGGCGCTGGACTTGGCGGAGGATCGGGGAATGCGGCGGCTTTTTTATTAGGTATGAACCGACTTTATCAATTGGGGTTGTCAGTTAAGAAATTGACGCAAATCGGATCGAAACTCGGAGCAGACGTGGCCTTTTTCATCCAGAATGTGAATCAAGCGCTGGGGCGGGGAGTGGGAGATCAACTGATTTCCAAAACGGCCAAGAAAAAATACTGGTTTGTCTTAGCGCTGAGTGACAAGCCCCTCAGCACCCAAGAGGTTTATCAGAATTTGACTCAAGTGACGAAGCAAAATCAGGAAGTGGATTTATGGAATGAGGATCAAAAGAAACTCAGTATTCGCGCACGTTCTTTAAAAGTTAGAAAGAGACCCCTCGACTACGCTCGGCCCTTCGGCAAGCTCAGGGTAGTGGTGAGCGAAGTCGAACCAGGTCAAATTTGTTATGCAAATTTGACAAGCGAAGAGAGGGTTGTTAAACTTCTTTTTCGCTCTTTGGAAAAAGGCAGTCCTAAACAAATCTCTGAATACCTTGTGAATGATCTCGAAGCCTCTGCATTTGCTTTAAGGCCTGAGATTCAGAAAACGATTCGTTGTTTTCACAAGGTTGGACTTTCTGCCGTTCGGATGTCAGGAAGCGGACCTACGGTGTTTGCTTTAGTGGAAAATCAGCGTGAAGCTCTGAGTGCGGTTCGGAATTTGCGCAAGCGAGATACGTCTCGTGAATATCGGATTTGCCAAACGTTTTAAGTTAAATATTCAAGTAACCAATAACCAATCAAAGCGTGCCTTTCATTGATTCAATTCTGGTTACTGGCAACTGGTTACAGGTTACTTCGGCTTTTAATTTTATTGCCCGGTGGTGAAATGGTATCACACTGCCCTTTGGAGGCATGATTCCTGGTTCGAGTCCAGGCCGGGCAGCACTTACGCCCATGCGTAAGTGCAAAAGGTACCAGGTCAGTTATGTGACCTGGTACCTTTTGTATTAGCAATCAGGAAATAGCAGACCATAGTTCTTTCCGCTTTTGAGGTATTTTCTAATCCAAGGCTAAAAAAATTTAATCATTACGCTTTACGTAACCCCAATCCTGTGTTATCTTTCCAATACCTTATTTCGTTAAGAAGGTTATTTAAGGCCTTTTTATCAATTAAGAATCCTTTGCCAAGCGCTTAGCGATATTTTCCCAACGATGGGTTAAGCGATTGAAGTCCTGACTCTTACTAAAGAGCAGGGTGCAAGAAAGAATAAACCCTTAATGCGCTTTTCGATTCAAATTAAATCTCGGAAAAGACCAATCTTTTTATCATTTCTTACCGCTATCTTTCTGTTATCTTTCAGTACCGCACAAGTTTTTGCTCAAGGACTCACTCTCCCTTCTGATTTTGGAAAAATCCAGGAAACTCGCGAAGGCACCAACGGTAAAACCATCATCTTGATTCAAGAAGCGCACGTGGATCTCGAAGCTCAAAAATCCATGATCAAGATCCTGAAGTCTCTTATGCTCCAAACCGGAGTACGTCAATTTCTCGTGGAAGGCGGTTGGGGTAACGTCAGTCTTTCTGAAATGCGGGTTTACGGAACCCTGGATGGCCGCCGCAAGATTGCAGATCATTTTCTTGAAGCAGGTAAAATTTCTGCAGAAGAATATCTCGATATTCTTGGAGAATTTCCCATGGAGCTTTGGGGGATTGAAGACCGCGCCCTTTATTCGCAGAACATGAAAGCCTTTCTTCATTTTCATGAGGCTCAGACCTCTGCACTCGAAGCAAATTCCCGCATGCTCCAATCGGTCCGCGAGCTTGCGGACAAAGCTTTAAACAAGAAGCTCCGCAATTGGGACCTACGCCGCCGTGCGTTTCATGATGAAAAAATTTCTCTATCAGTTTATCTTCCAGAGCTTGTGAACACTGCTCAGGTGAGTTTTAAGGATTATCCTGAAATGGACCATATTTCAGCTCTGATGGGGAAGAGCTCGGATTTTGATCTGGATAAATTAGAAAAAGAAAAACGCGAACTCCGCGCTGCGCTTTCAAAGCGCGTGAGCAAAGTAGAACTTGAGCCCATTCGCGGTTTGATGGAAAACAAACAGCCGGAAAAAGAGCACGAACTTCTTCTCCAAATGTTTGAGATTGTGGAGCGCTATCCTGATATTCAGAAAAAATACCCGTCCCCGAATCTGCGTGCTTATGAAAAAATTCTTGGACAAACCCAGTCCATGGATCTCGGAAAACTTTTCTCAGACATCCGTCTTCTTGAAAACAAGGCAATCGAGCGCCTTACAAAAAATGAGGATGAGGAAAAGATTCTCAAACTCGAACGTCTCTTGGAAAGCATTCAACAGCTTTTTGAGCTTCGCATGGGGCCGGAAGATTACCGCGAACTCTCAAGCTCATTGGCGCAACCTTCCAAAGGAAACGTTTTGACCGACTTGGTTTTTGCTTTGAAACCCCTGGCTGCTCAAAATAAAATCTCATGGTCCTTCGAAACTTTGATGAGCACGGTGACAAAAAATATTCCTGCTGCCTCGGATTTTTACGAATCAGCTTTAAAACGTGAAGAGGCACTGATCCGGAACACTTCTGAATCCATGATCAAGAGCAAAGAGGAAGCAGCGGTCGTCATCACAGGCGGATTTCATGCGACGCGAATGGCGCGCGTCTTGAATGAAAAAGGATTTACCGTACTAACGGTTTCGCCCCGCTTTGAGCCTAAAGATGCCTCGATGTCACAAGAAAAATATTTTCGCGTTTTAAAAGACAAATGGATGTCAGTAAAAGACGAAAGTCTTAAATCTCAAACTACAAATCCCAATATCCAAATCCCAAACTCCAAACAAATTACAAATCTCAAATCCCAAACTCCAAAGGGAACACAAATGGCATTTGGAGGGAAGTCGTGAAAACTCATGTGATTTCGGTGAAGTATGACTTGGAAGAACGGACCTTTGAATTCGCGAAGCGCGTGCGAATTTGGTTTAAAAAACTCAAAATGAGTATCCAAAATGCGGAAGATGGACGACAGCTCATTCGCTCATCTGGTTCCGTGGGTGCGAATTACATCGAAGCTAATGCGGCTCTTGGGACAAAAGATTTTCTGATGCATTTAAGGATCAGCCGTAAGGAAGCTAAAGAGAGTACTTTTTGGCTCAAGCTAATGGATGCGGAAGACACGATCCTTGATCAAGAAAGAAACGAACTCATTCAGGAATCAACAGAGCTTCGAAATATTTTTTCATCGATTCTTAGCAAATCAAGTTCCTAGTTTGGAATTTGGTACTTGGTGCTTGAAATTTAAATTTATTTCGAATTTATTAAAAGGAGAATATGAAAATGAATTTTAAAATGATCGAAAAGATCGCGGCTGTTTTTTTATCTGTTTCTCTTGCGCTGCCTTCGCCGGCTTATTCAGCCCGGCAGGCCGCCACTGCGGAGACCGGAGTTCGGAATGAACTCCAGGAGGCACTCTCTCCGCTGGGTATTCTGACTCAGAGTGGAACTCACGCGTCTGGGGGACGGGTGTCTCTACTCTCAGGTCCAGTGGCTGTCACAGGTGGATTTTCCTGGCGCTCTCTGACTTCACGAGGCGGTCGCAGTACCGGTGTCGCCAATCGTCTGCCAGCTTTGCCTGCAGAACCAGCTTCCCGAAATGAAGTACGTAATTTTGTTCCGGATACAACCGAGGCGTTGGTCCAAGCTGTGATTCCAGCCGCAGGCGAAGTTCTCAAAGCTTATCCTAATCGCCCAACATTTGAAGATTTTTATCAAAGTGTTTTGGCTCGTTTGAATCATCTTTTAAGTTTTGCTGGAAATAGTGAAGCCGCTCAAGCCTTGCGTGATTTTGTCACCAGTGATCGTGCTCAGTCCATGAACCTTCAAGACCGCGATCTTGAAGCGATCCGCCTTGCTCGCCAGCTTGTTCACTCAACGCCGGGTGCGTTGAGTGCGGGTACGGCACCGCATGGGGCGATGTCCGGCCCGCTTTCTGGAAGCCGCGCCGAGGGTCGATCCCTTTTTAGGGACGGTTCTTTCGTTCCAAGTGCTTCAAGAACCGTCCCTGGAGATGCGCGCGCTGAGGCCCGTCACGAAGTTCGGCGGTTTACTTCTGGTTTGGGGCATTTAGATTTTAAGCCTTGGGTCAGCGAGCTTTGGAAAGATGCGTCGCGGGCCGCTGCATTTACCCGGTTTTTAAATTCTTCACGCCAAGTACCTGGCCGTGTTTTAGTGGAACCGATTGATCAAGGTGGAAAAATTATTGCAGATAAATACGCAGCGGATCCCAGAGCTAACACAAGTTATGACATGGGAAATTTTGGCGGCAATCATTTCAGTAATGTGGCTGTGGCTCAGCGCGTAGCGCATGAAGGTTTGAGCCCTCGTACGGAAGCCATCCTGTTTCATATCGGCAAACATTCAGGGCTTAATAAAAAAGACGGTACCTTTGTGTCTTTAGAAGAATTAGCTGATCTGGCCGATGCCGGCACCTTTAATCCGGAAGATTATGAAAATCCGGGAACGATTATTCTTCATCCCTTTTATCAAAGCGAACTGGCTAAAGGAAAATATTTGGCCATTGGCAACGAAGATCCGGCCAATCCCAATCAAGCAGATAAATTTACCCCCGGAGCACACATCGGGGTGCTGCTTGATAAACTCCAGGCAAAACTAGGAAAAATTTTCACTGATATTCCCGAGCGTGCCGGTCTTCTCGGGAAACTTAAAAAAGATATTCCTCAGCTTGAAATGATGAAGCTCGGGCTTTATTGGGACAGTCAGATTACGGAGGATA
>CAZOOM010000018.1:0-32633 GCA_964581425.1 uncultured bacterium
ATCGAACGCTGTTATTTCTCAGGTACCTCATGCGCTTGTGCTTAAACTTCAGTGCTTTCCAGTGAGTTTTGAAAACCACGTTCTTTTGATCGCAATTTCAGACCCTAAAGACACGCGTCCGGAATTTGAGTTTGAAAAGATTTTTGGAAACTGCGTTGTCAAATGCGGTATTGCTCCTCCTTTGGAAATTTCACGTGCTATTGAAAAATATTACGGAATAAAACCTTGATCCAAGTGAGTCTATTTGAGGGTCCTTCATGAGGGTTCTGGTTACAGGCGCAGGGGGTTATCTTGGATCTGTCCTTTGCGAATCATTGCTAACTGAAAGATTTGAGGTCTCTGCTCTGGATCTTGAATTTTTAACGCCTTCACCTGTGGAGGCTGACCCTAAATATCAGCGTCTTGTGGGCGACACCCTAGATCCTTCTCTCCTAAAAGATTTGCTCAAAAAGTGTGACGTGGTGCTCCCCTTGGCGGGCGTTGTGGGAACCCCCGCGTGTGAAAAAAATCCTGAATTAGCTTGGAGCATTAATGCGGATGCAGCTAAACTCATTGAGGCTTTGCGAAGCCGCTCGCAAAGAGTGGTTTATCCCATGACCAATGTAGGCTATGAGTGTCCCGAAAGTTCTGATTACTGCGATGAGAATTCTTCTTTCAATCCACAATCGGTTTATGGCAGATCCAAAAAAAAAGCTGAGGAAATGTTCTTGGCAGGCGGCAATGCTGTGAGTCTTCGCTTGGCTTCGGTTTTTGGAGTTTCTCCTAGGATGCGGCTTGATGTTTTGATCCATCATTTTCTTAAAACGGCACTGACCGAGGGCACCATTACGCTTTACGAAAAAAAATTCAAGCGAAATTTTGTTCATATCCGGGATGTAGCGGATGCCTTTATCTTTGCTTTGAAATATCCTAAGCGCGTTTCGGATGGGATTTATAATTTAACCCTTGAACAAGGGAACCTTTCAAAATGCGAGCTTGCCAGCCTGGTTCAAAAATTTGTGCCCAGCCTTCAGATTCGCGAAACGTCAGAAATGGGGGATCCTGATCAGCGCAACTTTTTTGTTCTGTCTGAAAAATTAAAACGTGCGGGTTTTCAAGCTAGCCGTAGTTTGGAAAGTGGAATGGCGGAAGTTCTCGATTGGTTTTTGAATCAACCTGATTTTCAAAGCCAGATATTGGCCGGAGGAGAACGATGAAGATTCCTAACCCTGCTTGTATCACTCCTGTGATTTTAGCCGGAGGTTCGGGAGAACGTTTACGCCCGATTTTGGGAGAGCATCAAAAAGTGATGGCTTTTGTGGGCGGGCGACCGTTTTTAAGTTACGTCTTGGATCAAATTCAAGAAGCGGGATTTACGGAAGTCATTTTATCGGTGGGGTACCGGGCTGAAGAGATTCAGAATTATTTTGGAAATACTTATCGCGAGCTCAAGATTCGTTATGAAATGGAAATGATGCCTTTGGGAACAGGGGGCGCTTTAGCTGGCGCTGCTAAAATTTGTTCGACAGAGCATTTGCTCGTCATGAACGGGGATTCGCTTTGTGAGATTGATTTCGGGACCTTTGTGAGCGATTGGATTGAACGGGATTATGATCTCGTGATGGCTGTGGCTCATTCAGATGAAGAACGCTACGGTCGAGTTGCGTTTGATGATCATGGAAAAGTGCAGTCTTTTCAGGAAAAAAGCAGTCAGGTAAATTCTCCTTGGGTGAATGCCGGAGTTTATTTGCTTCGCCGTGAGATTTTTCAAGAGGTTCCAGCGGTTTATCCCGTCTCTCTTGAAAAACATCTTTTCCCGGACTGGATTTCAAAGCGATTTTTTGCCCAGCCTGTGGATGGCCATTTTTATGATATTGGAACTCCTGAAGGTCTGAAGACTTTTGGCGCTATTTTGGACCGCGTGGGGATTCCATGATCATTAGCCGGACACCTTTCCGGATTTCTTTTCTCGGCGGCGGAACAGACTATCCGGTTTGGTACCGCGAATTTGGCGGAGAGGTGCTTGGTGCTGCGATCGATAAATATTGCTACATCAGCTGCCGCTATTTGCCCCCTTTTTTCGAACACCAGTTCCGCATCGTTTATTCCAAAATTGAAAACTGTGAAACTATTGATCAGATCCGGCATCCTGCAGTAAGAGAAGTTCTTCGACTTCTGAAAATCGATCGAGGACTTGAAATCCATCATGACGGTGATTTGCCGGCACGAAGCGGAATAGGTTCCAGTTCGGCTTTTACGGTCGGTCTTTTGAATGCTCTTCATCGTTTGAGAGCCGAATCCAAAGAGGCGCATGAGCTTGCCATGGAAGCAATCGAGATCGAAAGAGATATTCTTCGAGAGACGGTGGGATCTCAGGATCAAATCCTGGCTTCTTTTGGAGGCGTGAATCACATTCAATTTGGTGCACAAGGGGATATCCAAATTGTTCCGCTGCGCCTGGAAGCCTCGAGGCTTGAGGAATGGCGTTCTCACCTCATGCTTTTTTTTACCGGGGTTCAGCGAACCGCTGCAAGGATCGCATCTCATTATGTGCCGCGTCTTCGCGATCAGGAAGAGGAAGTTCTTCGGATGAAAAATCTTGTGCGCGCGGGTCTTGAAGTTCTACAGGGAACTGGTCCGCTGGATGAATTTGGGAAAATTTTAGAAGAATCCTGGAAACTCAAATCAAGTTTGAGCGAGAAAATTTCAACGCCTGGAATCGAAGATGCCCTTGAAGCGGCTAAAAATGCTGGGGCGACTAGCGGAAAAATTCTCGGAGCGGGCGGCGGCGGTTTTCTGATGCTATTTGCCAAGCCCGAGCATCATCAAGCGATTCGTTCAAAGCTTTCAAAATTGCTCGAGGTCCCTTTTCAATTTGATTTTCAAGGAAGTCAGATTATTTTTTGTCATGAGCCTTGGACGCCGACTCGGGATGCCTTTTGCAAAATTCCCCGTAGTTACAAAATGCGGGATAAGACCCCTTTGGAAGTTCCATCATGAGTTGGAAATCTAAAAAAATCCTTTTGGCAGGCGCTGATTCTTTGATGGGAAAGTCTCTGATTGCTTGGAGTGAAAAAACAGGGTGGGATCTTACCCATGACAGCGGTGATTCGGTTGATTTATTAGATGCTTCCGCTGTTTTGAGTTGGTTTAAGAAGACCCAGCCTGACACGGTGTTTCTGATGGCTGGGAAATCCGGCGGGATTGGGGCTAATTTGAAATATCCTGCCGAGCTCATGACTGATAATCTCAGCAAAACCCTTCATGTCCTTCGGGCGGCACATGCTGCTGGGGTCCGTCGCTTGATTTATACAGCAAGCTCCTGTGTTTATCCTAAAGAGGCGCCTCAGCCGCTTCATCCACGATCTTTGTTTCAAGGTGCGCTCGAACCCAGTTCAGAATCCTATGCCACTGCAAAACTGGCGGGTATGGTTTTGTGCCAGGCCTACCAAAAGCAATACGGAAATCAATTTATTCCCGTGATTCCTGCAGATCTTTTTGGACCGGATGATTTTTTTGATGCTGAAAATGCACATGTCATTCCTTCTCTCATGAAAAAAATGCATCAGGCAAAAATTCAAAAATTAGATTCCGTGGTGGTTTGGGGGAGCGGTCGAGCGGTTCGAGATTTCCTTTTTGTAGAGGATGCTGTTTCTGCGATTCTCTTTCTGGAAGAACATTTTGAGGGATTGGGGCCTGTAAATATCAGTGCAGGAAATGAGACCTCAATTAATCAGCTTGCAGTGACTCTTAAAAAAGTGGTGGGTTACGAAGGGGAGCTTGTTTTTGATGCTGCTCAACCTGATGGGGCTATGCGAAAAGTTTTAGATGGCTCTTTTCTTCGTGATCTTGGATGGTCGCCGGCCTTTGATTTGGAGTCCGGTCTCCAAAAAACCTATGATGGGTATCTCGAGCATGAAACTCTCCGAGTCTGAATTTTTTTACCGCGAAATCAAACGCATCCGCCGCGTTGAAGAAGAACTTGCGAGAATTTATCCCACCGATAAAATTCAAAGTCCTATTCATCTCTCCATTGGACAGGAAGCTGTTTCCGTCGGTGTTTGTCATCATCTTGATAAAAAGGATATCGTGTTTGGGACTTACCGCTCCCACGGGCTCTTTCTTGCCAAGGGTGGCAATTTGGCGGCCATGATTGCTGAACTCTTTGGAAAATCAACAGGGTGTTCGAAAGGAAAGGGCGGATCCATGCATCTTGTGGACGTGGATGCCGGGATCATGGGGACTTCTGCGATTGTGGGAACATTACTGCCTCAAGCTGCAGGTTTTGCTTATGCACTTCAATCTCAAAAAAAATCAGGATTGGTTGTTTGCTTTTTTGGGGATGGCGCCACGGAGGAAGGGGTTTTTCATGAAACTCTTAATTTTGCGGCGTTGAAAAAACTTCCTGTTCTCTTTGTTTGCGAGAATAATCTTTACGCAGTTCATTCTCATCAAAAGGATCGTCAGGCACTGTCCAATATTGCGGACCGTGCAGGTATTTATGGAATCCCCTTTGAAAAACTCGAGGGTCAGGATGTTTTTTCAGTAAGTGAAAAAGCAAAACAAGCGCTTCAATTTATCCGCTCAGGGGCTGGGCCTTATTTTTTAGAATGCATGACCTACCGTTTTCGTGAACACGTGGGGCCTCGCGAAGACTTTGATTTAGGTTACCGGAGTTCCGAAGAAGGGGATGAGTGGAAAAAGCGCGATCCTCTTTTTTTGATTTCTCAAAAAGTTTCAGAAGAATTCAAAAGAAAAATTGATTCGGAAATCGAATCAGAAATCCAGTGTGCTGTGCGGTTTGCGGAGAAAAGTCCTTTTCCTAAAGCAGAAGATCTTGATACAGACCTATTTATCGAGAATAAAAAAGAAATTTATACTTCCTTAACTCCACAAAACTCCAGTCGCCGTATTTCTTATGCTCAGGCCATTTATGAAGCTACGTTTCAGGAAATGAAACAAGATCCCAGCGTTATGGTGATGGGGATTGGTGTGGATGATTTTAAGGGGACTTATGGAACTACTCTTGATCTTCAAAAAGTTTTTGGGCCTTCGAGAGCTTTTGATACTCCTCTTGCTGAAGAGGGTATGACAGGCATTGCCATTGGTGCTGCGCTCGGAGGCATGCGTCCCATTCATGTTCATATTCGAATGGATTTTCTCATGCTGGCCATGAACCAGCTAGTGAATATGGCTGCAAAAATTTCATTGATGTCCGGCGGAAATCTTTCAGTCCATCTTGTGGTGAGAGTGGTGATTGGCCGCAGTTGGGGACAGGGAGCACAGCATTCTCAGGCACTTCACGCACTCCTGATGCATATTCCAGGTTTGAGAGTCGTTGCTCCGGCCACTCCCTTTGATGCAAAGGGACTTCTGATTCAAAGTATCCGCGATCCGAATCCGGTTATTTTTGTGGAGCATCGTTTGCTTCACTCGGTGATGGGAGAAGTCCCTGAATCGAGTTACGTCATTCCATTTGGACAGGCGCGAATTTTAGAAAAAGGATCGGATATTACGCTTGTGGGAATTTCCTGGATGGCACAGGAATGCTTGAGAGCTCGTAAGCTCTTGCTTGAACATGGAATTCACGCTGAAGTGATCGATCCTGTTTCTCTGAGTCCTCTTGATTTAATAACCATAATGGATTCCGCAAAAAAGACAAAAAATCTGCTGGTGGTGGATACGTCCTGGACATTTTGCGGAGCCGGGGCGGAAATCCTTGCAGGCCTTGCTGAACAAGGTTTTGCGAGTGAAATCAAAATGAAGCGAATGGGATATGCTCCAACCAATTGTCCAACTTCTCAACCTTTGGAGTCGCTCTTTTATCCCGATGCAGGTAAAATTGTAGATGTCGTCCATCAAATGCTTGAAACGCAATCTCAGAAATCATGCGATACCTTGGATGAAGTGATTATTCCAAGAGGTCTTTAAATGAAAAAATATCTTTTGGCGGAAGATACGATTAATGATCTTGATTTTGAGGACCTGATTACATGGCTCAAAACAAAACCATGGCTTACGCAAGGTCCGCTGGTTCGGGAGTTTGAAGCATCCTGGGCAGCGTGGATGGGGTCTAAGCACGCCCTTTTTGTAAACTCGGGATCATCCGCAAATCTTTTGATGGTTTACGCGCTTAAAATCTCGGGACGGCTGAAAAACTCAAAAGTGATTGTACCGGCTGTGAGTTGGTCCACGACTGTGGCACCCGTGATCCAGCTTGGACTTGAACCCATTTTGTGCGAATCCGATCCTGAGACTTGGGGACTTGATCCGAGTCATCTTGAAATATTGGTGAAAAAAGAAAATCCTGCGGCCGTGATGGCGGTTCATGTTCTCGGGGTTCCCTGTTTGCTAGATCCGATTTTGAAACTCCAGCAAAAATATGGATTTCATTTTCTGGAAGATGCCTGCGCGGCTACGGGCTCAAGCTGGAATGGGAAACGCATTGGAAGTTTTGGAATAATGGGGAGCTACTCTTTCTTTTTTGGTCATCACTTAAGCACCATTGAAGGCGGGATGGTGGTGACCGATGATGAAGAGCTTTACGATGTGCTTTTGCAAGTACGTAGTCATGGCTGGGCCAAGGATCTCGAACGCTCAAAACAGCTGGCGCAATTCGAAAAAACCGGGGATTCGGAGTTTCGGCTGCCGTTTACTTTTTATTATCCGGGGTTTAATCTCCGTTCCTCAGATTTAAATGCGCGCATCGGTCTTTCTCAGATGAAACGCATTGATTCCGTGGTTTCAAAAAGAATGGAGAATCATAAAACTTATCAAGATTTTTTTGCCAACCATCCTGATTTCAAAATCCAAAAAACAGCTCCGGGATCTCAAGTTTGCAGTATTGCCTTTGGTGTGATGGCGCCAAGTGTTGAAGCGCGTGATCAGATCGGGAAACGTTTAATGGCATCTGGTATCGAAACGCGTCCGCTTGGGGGAGGGAATATGTCACGTCAGCCTTTTTGGAGTCGTGAACGCCAAACAGTGGCACTTCCTTTTGCGGATCAAATTCACGACAGGGCTTTTCAACTCCCCAATCATCCGGGGTTAGAAACTCGGGATATTTTAGTGATTTGTGATGAAGTCCTTTCAGTCCTCGCCTAGATCGCCTCGTTTTTTGGGGGCGCCTCTGATTTTTCTGGTTTTTCTTTTTTTTGCGTTGCGTTTGACGCTGCTCTTAACTTCCGGCAGGATTCTCTTCTGGTTTGAAGAGTTTTACCGAGGCGCTGCGGCCTTGTGTTTAATGAAAAATGTACCGATTCCGTTGTGGGATCTTCAAGCGGATTCCTATGACGGGGGTTCTCTTATTGTAAGTATCCTGGCGGTCCCTTTTTTTAAATTGATTGGTTCCAATCTTTTTGCTTTAAAAATGGCACCTCTTTTCTTTTCGCTCACATGTTTCGTTACGCTTTATTTCTGGATGAACCGATTTTTTGGAAAACGCTCCGCACTGTTTGTTTCTTTTTTTTATCTTTTTGCTCCTCCAGTTTTCTTGAAGCATAGTCTCGCGACTATCGGCTCTCATACGGAGTCGATTTTATTTGCCTTACTCTGCTACCATTTGTTTTATTGCTATTGGGATTCCGAACCCCGCTCTTCCCGCTACCTTTTTTGGGCTGGACTTGTTGGCGGCTTGGGCTGCTGGTTTACATCAATGACAGGTCTTGCACTCGTGGCCCTTGTTATCAGCTGGGCGATTCTCGATCGAGGAAAGATCTGCTGGCGCTCCTTGGCTCTTTTTTTAACTGCATTTTTTGCGGGTCTTGCGCCATGGTTTTTTTATAATGTAGGTCATCAGCACGTTTCGCTCAATTTCTTATATCACTCATTCAACCCTCCTCACTTAACCCTTCTCCAGCAGCTTCTTCTTATTCCGAAGAGACTGATTCAGATTCTCTTAGTGAGTTTTCCTAATTCAGGATGTTTCCCGGACAGTTTCATATCGGGAGTTCTTTTGTCACGGGTCTATGCTGGATTGTTGATCATCAGCATGGTCCCCTGGGGCGTGGCTAGCGCTCGTAGCCATAATAATCATCAAAAATGCTTTCTCTGGAATCGTTGGATTCCTATTTATATGTATTTAGCAGTTTATCTTGGAGCTTTTGCTGTGAGTCAATATGAGACTTTACTTCCAGCGACAGATCGATGGATTTTGTTTCGCTATTTTACCTCTTTTTATTTTTTTACCTGGGTGTTGATGGCGTCTTATCTAAGTGAAGAGGTCCGTTTTTCAAACCTTCGAAGAGTTTTGACTTATTTGGTGATTCTTATTGGTATTTTTGGATATTCGCGTCTTTTATTTCAAGATCAACCGGGCGCCATTTTGCATTACAAAGGATATTCTTATCTTGAACTCGGAAAAAAACTGGGGAAGGAATCAGAGTCTCTTGCAGATCTATCAAAAAAATACTTCAAAATCGCCTCTTCGATTTCAGATTCCAAAGACAGACAGGCGCTGGCTCGAGGTTTGTTTTCTGCTGTTAAAAGCATGGAAAGTTCGGATCTTTTCGCAGAGGGGCTGAAATTTTATAAAAGTCTTCCTAAGGACGACAGGACTTTTTTTCTTGAGTCTTGGGGCGGGGTTGCTGGAAATTGGATGGCAGAACATGGTGCGTTTGAGTCCAAAGTTGATGATCAAATAGCCCCAGAAGATCGAGAGTTCTTTTATCGAGGAATTGCAGGATCAAGTCTTTTTGCGTGGGGAGGTCAAAATGTTGAAACTTATATTTCAGTGTTGCGAGCTGGCAACGTAAAGTGGCGGCCATGGCTTTTTCTTTATTTTGGACGTCATTTTTTCTCGTTAGCAGGCGATTATTTGAATCATGATGAAACCAGAATCAAACAAACATTGAGTCAAATTCTCATTCTGCTCAACGAAGGGGAAAAAAGTGATTTTGTAAAAGGGTTGGGGCAGGGTTTTTCTTGGGATGATTTCACTGAAGGCGAGAAGCCAATGTTTTTAGCGCAGCATCTCCCAGAATTGCTTCCTGAAAATTTATGGAAGGACTTTTATTACGGTTTCGGATGGAGATTTCGACTGATTCGAATTTCGGGTTGGGAGCTTTTCCAAAATGAAACGCTTCAGCTTCCGATGGAGTATCAAAAAGGTGTTCGAAAGGGTTTTTGGGACGCTCATCATTTGTACCGGATTCAGGACACTTTACCTCCTCCTTGGGGCGAGGCATAATGAATCGTTATTTTCAATCTAGGCGCAACCTATCCTTTTGGATTTTATGACATTGAAATCAGGCTTTCCTGATGTTTTGATTATTCAGCCCGGAAGTAGTGCTCACACCTATCAAGGTCTTCACATGGAGCTTACGGCAATTGAGCCTCCTATCTGGGGAGTTTTACTGTCATCCTTTCTTAAGGGAAAGGGAGTTCGGTCTCAGGTTTTAGATGCGAATGCACTTGGTTTAAGTTCAGACCAATTAGCGCTTCATGTTGAAGATTTGGGTCCTGCTTTGATTGTGGTTCTGGCATTTGGCCATCAACCCTCTGCATCCACTCAAACCATGCCAGCAGTGAGACAGGTTTGCCAAGCTATTAAGTCAAAGAATCCTCAAAGAAAAATTCTTTTAGTGGGCGGTCATGTTGCGGCACTTCCTGAAAGAACACTTCAAGAAGAGTCTGCAGATTTTGTCTGTTCAGGGGAGGGGTTTCAAACCGCGCTTGATCTTGTCCAATGTCTTAAATCGGGCTCAGATAACTTTGATAAGGTTCAAGACTTATATTTTAAGGAAGGCTCTGAGATTCGTTCGACTTTCGTTGGAAAACTTTTATCTTCGCTCGAAACGGAAATTCCTAAGCTTGTCTGGGATGATTTATCCATGGGGCAATACCGGGCCCACAATTGGCACTGTTTTGGAGAAACATCAAGACAGCCCTATGTCTCTCTTTATACGACGCTTGGTTGTCCCTTTCGGTGCCACTTTTGCTGCATTCATTCTATTTTTAGCTCAGCTGAAAATGTAGGAACAGAATCTGATGCAGGTGCTCATTCCTATCGTTTTTGGAACCCGGATTGGATCATTCAGCAAATAGAATTTCTCGTCAAAAATCACGGGATGAGAAACATCAAAATTGCGGATGAAATGTTTGTTCTAAATGCACGGCATGTGGAAGGACTTTGCGATAAAATTCTTGAGCGAGGTTTAGATCTAAACCTCTGGGCGTATGCGCGCGTGGACACGGTAACGGATCGCTTAATTGAGAAAATGCGCCGGGCCGGATTTCGCTGGCTTGCTTTTGGAGTGGAATCAGCTTCTGAACATGTGCGTGACGACTCGAAGAAATTTTTTAAACAGGAGAAGATTTTCAAAACCCTTCAATCAGTCCGGAGTTCAGGCATTTCAGTCATCGCGAATTATATTTTTGGTCTTCCGGAAGATAATCTCTCAACCATGAAAGATACGCTGAAGCTTGCGATAGAACTGAATACGGAATTCGCCAATTTTTATTCTGCCATGGCTTATCCGGGTTCTCCTCTCTACCGCGAAGCCCTTAAAGAGGGATGGCCGCTTCCCGGATCTTGGTCGGGTTATTCCCAGCATAGTGAGGATTCTTTTCCGCTTCCAACTCGGCATCTTTACTCCTCTGAAGTTTTAAAGTTTCGAGATGAAGCCTTTCAAAAATATTTCAAAAATCCATCTTATCGGACGATGATCCTTAAAAAATTTGGAAATGCTGTGTGGAAAGAAATTGAACTCATGTTGTCTCAGCCCTTGCATCGAAGTGCTTTGCCTGCCGTTTCAGTTCCCATGAAACTCGTGTCTGCGAGGAATGAGTGAAGGTTACTCTTTTTGTGCCTGTCCTCAATGAGATTGATGGACTCAAAACTGTCATGCCTCAAATTCCATCCGGATTTTGCGATCAAATCTTAGTTGTGGATGGACAATCTTCGGACGGTAGCGCTGAATTTGCGCGTGCGCAGGGGTATGAAGTCTATATTCAAAAGAAAAAAGGGATTCGCTTTGCTTATCGAGAGGCATGGCCGCTCATTCGAGGAGACATGGTGATTACGTTTAGTCCTGATGGCAATTGCCTTCCGGAAGCGATTCCGGAATTGATAGATAAAATGAAACAAGGTTTTGATATGGTCGTTGCCTCGCGTTATTTAGGCGGAGATCAGAGCGAAGATGATGACTTTGTGACTCGATTTGGAAATGGCTTGTTTACCGGTTTGATTAATTTCTTTCATGGCGGTAATTATACGGATGCCATGGGGATTTTTCGTGCTTATCGCCGCGATCTTTTTTATGAATTAAATTTAGATTGTGATTCGGATTATTTTCCAGAGACCCTTTTAGGGACTGTGGCTGGCGTGGAACCTTTACTTTCCATTCGTGCCGCCAAGCGAAAGTCGAGAATTTCAGAAATTCATGCGCACGAACCCGCTCGGACAGGGGGTTTGCGTAAACTTCATGTGATTCGATGGGGCTTGATTTATTTAATTCAAACCCTTCGCGAGAAATTCCGATGAAAACTATCTTTAAAGAATTTACTGCGGACTCTTTTTTATATCGAGTACTTATTCGATTGATTTTTTTAGTGGCACTTGTCATGCAAACTTGGACTGCCTATGGTTTCTTTCGCCGAGCTCCTTTTCACCTTTATTTTGATGTGCTTGGATATTTTATGGAGACCAAGGGATCAGATTCGCTTTGGGATGGCTTGCGATTGGTGGATTATGCAAAAGCCCGAACCTATTGGAAAGGGGATGATGTGCTTTTTCGGCCGCTCCTATTTGTTTGGCTTGCGATCCAAAACAGCCTTTTTTCCTATCATTATCAGATGTGGAATTTAGTCCAGATGGGGGTTTTTATCGGGGTTTTATGGATTTTATTTGAGATCTTACTCAAGACGGGACCACCCCTGTTTGCAGGGTTTTGGGTTCTTTTTTTTGTATCATCGCCTGCTTCCAATGGTCTTTTACGAAATGTCCATCTGGGAGGATATTTGCTGGGTACGGGATGTTTTTTGTGGGCATTTCTTGCGATTAGCTCCAATTGGCTCAAAACCAAGAGTTTCTCTAAGCGAGCCCTTTTGATTTGGGTTGGGGCCATGACTTCCGCTAGTTTTTTCTATGAAATTTATGTTTTTTTTGGACTTTGCATCGCAGTGACTTTTGCTTGTTTTGGTATCCGGAATTGGAAAGTATTCGCTGCACTTATCCTCCCGGCACTTATCTATGGAGCGGTTTATTCATGGCGTATGCCGGATTATTATCAGATGGGCTATATGGAATCAGTTCCGCATAATTCTTTCTTCACCCGAGAGGCTTTGGAAAATACAGTGTCAAATGCGATTTGGACTTTTCGTCATTTAAGCGGAAACATCACGCATTTTCGGCGTTGGTTCAGGCTGGGTGCAGGATTGGTTTGTTTGTGGGCTGTATGGCCTGCCATCTCCCGACTTTGGTTGTCTAAGGTTGCGCCTCTTCTTGTCTCTCTCCTAATATCAATCCTGATCTATTGTTTGCTTATCGGATGGATGCGAGGTGGTTTCTACCGGGAATACTACGATTTTCCTTTTGCAATTTTAACTCTGCTTTTTTTATATTTAGGTGTTGAATGGAAAAAGATTCAAGGGGTTCGTAAGGTCGCGACTTGTATCCTTCTTACCGTTTTGATAGCATGGAATTCAGTAGGGGTTCAAAAAAGACTCGAGAATTTTATTATTTATGAGAAGTCTTTTTACGATTATTTTGAAAAGTTAGAGTCTTTAGTCGATCAGCATCGGCAAGAATCAGATTTTTCTTTTCGCATTGATCGACCGGACGAAGAGTTAGATCATGGACACGAAATGAGAGTAGGGTATGCTGATACGCCTGAGCCTTATCCTATTAAGCGAACCTCTGAAATTATGTATGCGAAATACTATCGCGTAGAAAATCCTAAATATCTATTTTCGTGGGAACAAAATCACTGGCAGGTTTTTGATTCTCAAATGACGGAAATCCAATGAAGCGTTTAACTCTCTCCGTAGTTTTTTCTTTTCGAAATGAAGCCGAGGTTTTGCCGGAGCTTTTAGAAAGAACGCGGGCTGTTTTAGATCCGCTTGGAAGTTCTGTGGAATTTTTATTCGTGAATGACGCTTCCACAGATCAATCTCTAGAAATTTTGCTCGAAGAAGCCAAGAATGACTCCCGCATTCGAATTTTAAACATGTCCCGGCGTTTCGGAGTTCCGGCATGTTTGATTGCAGGCATGCGCCATGCTTCCGGAGACGCGGTGATCACGATGGATGCGGATCTTCAGGATCCTCCTGAAATTATTCCGGAACTGATCCGGAAATGGGAGGAAGGCGCGGATGTGGTTTACACGGTTCGAAAGCAAAGACGGGGGGAAACCTGGCTCAAAAAAAATCTTACCAGTGTGGCTTATCAGATTCTTAGCGCGGCTTCAGAAATTCCTATTCCTGAAGAAGCCGGAGACTTCAGACTGCTCTCGCGCCGAGTCCTTGATTTGATTTTAAAAATAGACGATCCGGAACCTTATTTGCGTGGTCTGGTTCCGTGGGCGGGATTTAAACAAGAGCCATTTTTTTATGAAAGAAGCGCGCGTGAAGCAGGAAAGTCACATTTTCCTTTGTGGAGTTCCGGACCTTGGCGGACCTTTTTTTCTGGAATTGTTTCGTTTTCAGAAAAACCTCTCATTGGAATTTTGATTCTTGGTTTTTTAGGAATCATGGGTTCGATAGGATTTGCGGCTTATCTTCTTCTCAACTGGTTTCAAAATGGCGATCGCTATCAAACCCAAGGTTTTCCACTTCTCTTGATTTTGATGGCATCCGTCCAGCTTTTCTCCATCGGAATTCTTGGGCTCTATCTCGGACGTATTCTTCGTCATGTCCATCGCCGGCCTCTCTACGTGATTGAAAGCTCGGTGGGAATCGAAGCTCATCAGCCTGAAATCATCGCATGATTCTGAAGTCTCCCTCGGTTTCCTCTCTCCTCAGTAAAATTCAAAATGCCGGATTTAATGAAGTCTTTTTTTTGAGCGGGCTTGCTGGTTTTATTCTGGGCGCGTTTTTCTTTCCAGTCTGGCAGCACGCGGTTGAGGGAGCTCAAGCGGTGTCCGGTCTTGTCCGGTATCCTGCGGATAATATTTTTTATTTTTATCAAGCCAAGATTTGGACATCGCTACATCAAATATTTGCTCTTCTTCTCCGCCTTGGATTCGGCGAAAGGGTGCTTTCAATTTTTTTGAGCGGGATCATGGGAATGACGTCGTATCAGGCACTCGCGCTTGTGACTTATGTCTTCTCGCGTAATTTCACGCTTGCGGTTTTTGCTCCTTTTTTTGTCCATGTCACAGGTATTGCAGCTATTAGTTCGACGTATCCCATTTATTTGATGGGTATGATGGCAACGTATGGAACATTGAGTTTTATGCTTCTCGTGCTCACAGCAGCGCTGCTTGCCGAAGGCAGATATCGCATGGGAGGTGTTCTGCTTGGGATTCTCCCTTCGATTCATCCTGCAGTAGGATTTTTGGGAAGCATAATGATCCTCCCTTATTTTATGAGGCATGTTTTGTTTCCATCGGGTCATAAAGATAAAAAAAGTATTAAGGTATTTTTCTTATTTTTAGGACTTGGATTTTTCATCAGCTTGCTTAGTCTCGGAGTTCACTTGGGATGGACCTATCCTAAAGCATTGAATATGCACGGAAATGATTCATCTTACGTTTATTCTTTGATCCGTGCCCTAGGTTGTCATCGAGAACCTATTTCTTTCTGGAACCAGGGATTTCTCATCAATCTCGTTGCTGGAATTTTTGCTTGTGGTGCGATCTGTTTTTTTTCTCGAGAACTTCCGAACTCGAGCCGCGCTTTCCTCTCTTTTGTTTTAACCGCATCTATCCTCAGTGTTACGGCGGTTCTGATTTCCCGAACTCCGATTGAAAGTTTTCCTCAAATTTTGATTTGGCTAATGCCGCAGCGTATTTTAAATTTTAATTGTTTCATTTTTGGTGTGATGATACTCGGGCTGCTTAATTTTTATGCAGGCAAAGAGTGGCTTTTTCGCTTGGCTGCGATTTTTGCGCTGGGTTTTTTATGGATGGCGACAAGAAAGCACGAGCAAGAGACGTTGATTTTACCTCTTTTTTTAGTTCTTTCCATTTTCGTGATGCTACGGTTAGGTTTTTTCTTCATGAGAAGAAACCGGTTTCACTTGCAAGCGGAAACTGGGGAAAAGGCAAGACCCGAACTTTTTATTCTTATCGTTGTTTTTTTTATTTATCACGGATCTCATCTCGCTTCGAATTGGTCCAGTCGGATTCAAACGCTTGAAGATCCTAAAATAGACTCGGTGATAGCTTTGCTCCATCAAGATAAAAGTATACTTGCTACTTCACCTGATATGGAGCGTATTCAGCTTATGACGCGTCGCCCTGTGCTTCTTGACCTTGGTGCGCTTGATATGTTGCCTTACGTTCCTGAGGTAGGGGAGAAGATGTTTGCGATTCTGCGCGAGGTTTACGGCATTCGACTGTCTACGGAAATTAATCCCAAGGCAAACGAAATTGATTTTGTTTATCCCAACGCTCAAAAACTTTGGGAAACTCGTCATGTTGAAGAGTGGCAATTACTTGCCAAGCGTTATCACTTTTCGGAGCTTTTAACGCCTCCAAATTGGAATCTTCAGCTAAAACGTCTCAGTGTTAGTAGTAAGTATGCCCTTTATGAGATTTCTGAGCCCTAGGGGTAAGGGATAGGGGGGTATGGGATACGACGGGATAACCAAACTTATCCCGCATCTCTTATACCTTTACCCCTGATTTCTTCAAGCTTGATTCTAGCAGGGCGCATTGAGTACAATGACCTCTCTTCAAAGTTTTATTAATCAGGAGGTAACATGTCGAAAGCTGGTAAGTTAAGACGCCGCAGCGCTGAAATCCGAGAGCGCAATATGCGTCGTGAAAAGATCCGGAAACTCAAACTCCGGTACAAGAATGCTAAAACAGAAGGAGACCGAAAGGCTGTTCTGGAAAAAATCTGGAAAATGTCTCCTCATTATCCTCTTCAAGAATTGACAGGCAAAGCAGCCTAAATCTTTTGGGAAGGGCATTTTTCAAAAATGCCCTGACCGTTCATTCCCGGCACAAGCTTTCCAAGAAAATGCCGAAACTTATTCCAACCAAATGGGATGGAGAGTGAGTTGATGAAAAGGATTGCAATTGTAGACGGGATTCGAACGCCCTTCATCAAGTCTTGGACTCTTTTTCAGGAAATCCCGGTCGAACGCCTTGGTGCGATTGCAGTCCGAGAACTTCTTGAACGACTGGACTTGTCCGGGGAAAAAATTGATGAGGTTGTGATTGGATGCGTTGCACAACCCATTAATGCCGCTAATGTCTCGCGCGTGATCAGTCTCCTGGCTGGAATTCCTAAAGAAAAAACGGCGCGTACGGTCAACCGAAACTGCGCTTCGGGATTTGAAGCTGTTTCAAGTGCGATTGAGCAGATTCAGGCCGGTCAAAGCGAAATTGTAATTGCTGGCGGCGCTGAATCAATGTCGGGCGCTCCTCTCGTTTACAACAAGGAAGCTACGAAGCTGTTTTTGAAACTTCAACGAGCTAAAACTCTTTCCGAGAAATTAAATCTCTTTCTTCAATTTCGGCCGCGTCATTTTACTCCTGTAGCTGCGCTTCAGTGTGCGCTTACAGATCCGGTTTGTGGACTTAACATGGGAGAAACTGCAGAGGTCTTAGCAAAGCAATTCGGAATTTCCCGCCAGCGCCAAGACCAGTTTGCGCTTCAGAGTCATCAAAAAGCAGCAGCTTCTCGTTCTTTATTGCGCGAAGAAATCACCAGCGTTTTTCTTCCGCCTGAATTTTCCGAAACTGTTTCTGAAGATAATGGGATTCGAGAAAATCAAACCATGGAAGCACTTACCAAACTTAAGCCGGTTTTTGATCGCCGAACCGGTACGGTCACAGCTGGGAATTCTTCACAAATTACTGATGGTGCTTGCGCGCTTCTTTTAATGTCCGAAGAAAAAGCAAAGGCTGAAGGTTATCCGATTTTAGGTACTGTGGCTGCGTACGACTATGCGGGCTTGGATCCAAGTGTCATGGGGCTTGGACCCGCGTTTGTGACTGAAAAAATTCTTCGTAAAACAGGATTAGCTTTGAAGGATATTGATCTTTTTGAAATCAATGAAGCGTTTGCGGTTCAAGTCTTGGCTTGCCTTGAGGCCATGGCCTCTTCAAAGTTTGCGCAGTCTCAGTTTCCATCGCGCCAAGCGGTTGGAGAATTGGATCCCTCGAAATTGAATGTTCACGGCGGCGGGATTGCGCTGGGTCATCCTGTGGGTGTGAGCGGCGCGCGTTTGATTTTAACCTGCCTTAAAGAAATGAAACGAAAAAATCTACATCGTGGTCTTGTCTCGCTTTGCGTGGGCGGCGGACAGGGCGGTGCCGTGCTTTTGGAGAGGAACTCATGACTAAATCTTTTGATTTTTCCACAGAGAACAGGCAGTCACTAAATGCCTGTCCCCTGTGCAGGAGCCATTCCTTGATGGGGATCCCCCAATGAGTGACTGGAAATTTTCCGTCCAGGACTCCATCGGAATTCTAGAGTTTGATAAAGCAGAGAGTGACGTCAATGTCCTCAATGAAGCAAATTTAAAAGAGCTCAGCGCCCATCTTGATTCCATTTCGAAAAATGTTGATGTGAAAGCCCTCCTGATGGTCAGTGCCAAGCCAAGGATTTTTATCGCGGGTGCGGATATTCGCTTGATCGAAGCGATTTCAACGAAAGAGCAAGCCGTTCAGGCCGCGGATCAGGGAAAGGAGGTTTTTCAAAAAATAGAAGATTTGAAAATCCCAACCATTTCTGTGATTAACGGACCTTGTCTTGGCGGAGGCTACGAACTTTCACTGGCGTGTCAGTGGATTGTGGCCTCGTTTTCCGAGCAAATAAAAATTGGTCTTCCGGAAGTCAATCTCGGAATTCTACCTGGATTTGGCGGAAGCATTCGTCTTCCGATTCGCTTGGGGCTTTTAAAGGCGCTTCCCATGCTTTTAACTGGAAAGATGGCGTCTTCGCAGGAAGCTTTTAAGCTTGGAATGGTAGACCCGCTATTTGCAGAATCAACATTGCGAGTAGATGCATTTCAATTGGCAAAAGATCTTATCGAAGGAAAAGTGACGAAAAAGAAAAACAAAAAATCTTGGATGAGTACTTTTCTGGAAGACACAGGGCTTGGCCGGGATGTGGTGCTTGACCGCGCACGCATTGATGTGCTGCAAAAAACCAAGGGTTTTTATCCCGCTCCGCTCAAAATTCTCAAGCTTGTGCGTCAAACTTACGGAAAACGCAATCAAGCGGCTTATCGAAAAGAAAGTGAACATTTTGCGGATCTTGCGATCACCCGAGTTTCAAAAAATCTAATTCAGCTTTTTTTCACGAGCGAGAAATATAAAAAACTGGCTTGGACATCGGTTCAAAAGAATTTTTCCGAGGTTAAGAAATGCGGCATTCTCGGAGCCGGTGTGATGGGCGGGGGAATTGCCCAGCTTGTGAGTTCACGGGATATTTTGGTGCGTGTGAAGGATATTTCAGATAAAGCTTTGGGCGGTGCGCTTCGGGAAGCGGCTAAACTTTTTAAAGATGCGGTGAAGCGGAAGCGTCTCAAGAAAGCAGCAGCTGATTTTAAAATGGGTTTGATCTCAGTGAGTTTGATGCCGGAAGGTCTTAAAACGTCGGATTTCATTATCGAAGCGGTTGTGGAAGACCTGGCGATCAAACAAAAAGTTTTCCGTGAATTTGCTGAGATCACGCCCAAAGAAACGATTTTGGCTTCAAATACTTCCTCTCTTTCTGTGACTAAAATGGCCGAGGGATGCCGCGATCCGGAAAGGATTGTTGGACTTCATTTTTTTAATCCCGTTCACCGCATGCCTCTTGTGGAAGTGATTCGTGCGGAAAAAACCTCTGATGAAACTTTGGAGCGGACCGTACGTTTTGCCCGCCGGCTCGGGAAAACCGTGGTTGTGACCGCTGACCGTCCTGGATTTTTAGTGAATCGATTGCTTTTACCTTACATGAATGAAGCGGCATTTCTTTTTGAAGAAGGTGTGCCCATGGAAGTGATTGATGGACTTGCCAAAAAATTTGGCATGCCCATGGGCCCCATTGAACTTGCCGATGTCGTAGGAATCGATGTGGCTTACAAAGTTGCGCATATATTAGAAGAGGCCTTTGGCGATCGGATGAAAGTGGCGTCGATTCTTGGGACCATCAAAGAAAAAGGATGGCTTGGAAAGAAAACCGGAAAAGGTTTTTATTCGCATGACGGGAAGAAAATCAAACCGAATCACGAGCTTGGAGTCAGCACGAAATCATTTGATTCGAGAAAAAATGAAGATGCGGTCAAGCGTATGATTTATGTGATGGTGAATGAAGCCGCGCGCGTAATCGAGGAAAAAGTAGTCGATTCGGCGGCCACAGTGGATATGGGTATGATTATGGGAACGGGTTTTCCTCCGTTTAAAGGAGGCCTTCTCCGTTTTGCGGATTCTGTGGGCTTGCAGAATATTGTCCAGGATTTGAAACGTTTTCATGAGATTACTGGCAGAGCCACTTTTGAGCCCAGCCCTTTACTGACATCTCTGGCTTCTCAAAATTCCAAGTTCTATGCCTGAGTCCCTTAAAGCAAAAAGTATTTTTCAAAGTTATCGTTCCTCACTGGTCCTTCTAGCATCTATCTTTGTCGGCGCTTTATTAGGCTTGCTTCTGGGGCCCAATGTAGCGAGGGTAAAACCTCTTGGAACGATATTTCTTAACCTTCTTTTTACTTCGGTCGTGCCGCTGGTTTTTTTCTCCATTTCATCTGCGGTTGCAGGCATGTCTGATCTTAAGAAATTAAGAAAAATCCTTTTGTGGATGCTTCTGCTTTTTGTGGCTACGGGCATCTTGAGTGCTTCGCTCACCGTGATTGCGGTAAAAATTTATCCTCCTGTTGTTCAAAATGTGACAGGTCTGCAGATGTCCGAATCTTCTCAGCCGCGATCCATGGCCCAGGAAATTGTAGGAGCTTTTACTGTTCCGGATTTTATCGAACTTCTCAGTAAAAAAAATATGTTGGCGCTAATTTTATTTTCTCTGATTGTGGGGGTGGCCACATCTTCCATGAGGGAAAAGGCAAAACTTTTTTCGGATTTTCTCGAAGCAGGCAATCATGTAATGGGCAGGGTGATTCAAATTATCATGATGTACGCGCCGGTGGGGCTTGGAGCTTACTTCGCCTATCTTGTAGGCGTTTTCGGACCTCAACTTTTAGGGGCTTATTTGCGGGCCGTACTTCTTTATTATCCACTTTCGATCTCCTATTTTTTTGTGGCTTATACTTTTTATGCATGGATGGCTGCGAGAAAGCAAGGAGTCCAAATTTTCTGGAAAAAAATTCCCGTGACGTCGCTTACCGCGCTTGGAACAGGAAGCAGTCTTGCTGCGGTTCCTGCAAATCTTCAGGCTGCGGATGAGATCGGAGTTCCCGGAGATATTAGTAAAATTGTGATTCCAATCGGTGCCACGATGCACATGGACGGTACGTGTATTTCCGCAATCTTGAAAATCTCGATTCTTTTTAGTTTTTTTCATCTTCCATTTGCGGGATTTTCCATCTACGCAACTGCGGTTGGAATTGCGCTTCTAAGCGGTGTGGTGATGAGCGGAATTCCCGGCGGTGGATTTTTGGGCGAGCTTCTTATCGTCACGCTTTATGGGTTTCCGCCTGAGGCTTTGCCCATTATTTCCATGGTGGGTACGCTCGTGGATCCTCCGGCAACGATGGTCAACTCCGTAGGGGACAATGTGGTAAGCATGATGGTAGCTCGGATTTTAAATGGACCGAAATGGATGAATCAAAACAATAATAGAAACCAGTAACCAGTTGCCAGTAACCCTAAGACTCCTGGTTACTGGTTACCGGTTTCTGGTAACTTACTACAAGGAGTCAATCATGAAAAAAAATGAACGCTACATTTGGGCAGGAGCGGTTATTCTTGCAGATCTTGTGTTTTTTGTGATGCCGCTTTTTGCCTTTTTTTTCGCCTATGTGATTCTTGTTCGTCCTGTTTGGTTTAAAACTTGGCTGGATGACATTTATTCCGGCGAGTAGAAAAAACGAGTAGGAAACACCTGAGTCTAGAGACAAGTGCTTTAATTTTCTTGCCATTCGAGGTGAAAATAATTACCCTATTGCGATTCAATAGGAGTAACTTACCGTGTCGACCTCGAGCAGTGATAAACCGAAAATCCCGACTTCCAGCCTCCATGTTGTGAATTTGATTGTGGCTATTTGCGCCGGGCTTATCTCCGTGATTGGTGGCGTCTATTCCATCAAGACCAATATTTTTACCCCCAAAACAGGAAGTGTCCAGGGGATCATCCGTGACTCGAGCATTGCCAAACCTCTTTGGCTCGCTCAAGTGGAGCTTTCAAAGCCAGAAGGTGCGCTCATTTCAAAGGTGGATACAGATAAAGTAGGACATTATTCTTTTGAGTCTCTTCGAGCCGGAGATTATGTGATTAAGGTGTCTGCTCCCATGCATCAGATTGAGTCCAGAAATATTCAGGTGTTGGCAGGGTCTTCTTCAACCGTTAATTTTGAGCTCAATCCCGAAACTCCGGAGCCTAAGGCTGCATTGATTCCTGCTCAGCAGGAAATCGTTCCTCCCGCAATTCCAACTCAAAATCCTTATTATCCGCCGCAAGCCCAGCCGCAGATGCCTCCTTATGCAAACCAGGACCAGAATCAAGGTCTACAGGAATCAAGCCAGGATTCTATGTTCGGCCGGAGATCGCCTTATGGCCGCCGGGGATTTCATCGCAGACCTGGGCCCTACGTGCAGGAAGATCCTTCGCTTTATTCACAGAATCAAGAGGAGATGGGCGAATCTTCCGGACAAACCCAATCAGCATCGCTTAGTGGTGTTTTGACTCAGCTTGTGGCAGGTTTTGCGGAAAAGAAATTGGCTGGCAGTTCTGATACTTCTGCGGCAACCACAACTTCGTCATCCTCGGCTAGTTCGTAATCTTCTTTGCATTTCTACCCACGAATCCTATCTTTTGACGTGAGCTTTCCATCTTGGTCTAAATCCCAGTGTTTTCCGTCCAGATGACGCAATCGATTGAGTTCAATTTCTGAGCCGCCAAGTTTTTTCAGTACCTCAACCTCATGATCAATGCAGCGCTTTTCCTCTTGAGTCATATTCCAAATCTTAGAAGGATTTCCATTTTTTCGGAGGGTGTCGTAGGACTTGGCATGGCATCCTTCATGAACCAAAGTAAGCGCACACTGAACATCTGATCCCGCTTCAACAAGAGTTCCTAATCGAATCGTAGGGGGAGCGCTTTGAGGATCATAAAAACTATGTGTGGAATAAGAGGGTTCAATCTTTTTGACGTAAGTTTGGAAATCCACGAAATCATAGTAAGCTTTCTCTTTGAGAAGAGTGATGGCACTCATGATCTTTGTTCGAAAAGAGGCAAATCCAAAGATTTCAATATTTTCAAAATTCGCTTTCAAATCTTGCGTACGATTTAACAGCTTCTCTTTTGCAGCCTGAAGTTGCCCGAGATTTCCAAAATCTGACATGAGAATTAGAATTAAAACTAAAAAAAAGAATGAGGTTTGTTTGAATGGATTTTGCATCTTTGCTCGGATGATTTTGTGTCTCTGATCTATCGACTTTTTTACGCCATGTCTGAACTTAGTGTTTATAGCGCTTTTAGATTGAATTTCTCTTAAATACTAATGAAATTCAGGAAATATTTTTGATAGCTTTTGATCGCTTAAGATCGACTGTAATTTCTCAAATTGATCATTGATCTCAGATGCAATCCTTCATCGGGCAACCTTGCATTGACAGTTAAAAATTATTAAGTTAATCTTTTATAACCTTTTTTCTAAGTCGTACTTCCATAATAAGGAGCGGGTCCAAGTTAATGCGTCAACTGAAGCTATCTCAACGTGTTACTGCATTCATTACCCTCTGGGCATTCACGCTCACGAGCTTTACTGGATTCACGCCGCATGCCTATGCGGATTCGCGTTCCCTCAATCCACAAGCTCCTGAGATTCTTTCGGTACAGGATCTATTTTCTGCTCATCTGGATCCTAAGATCGGCATCATTGCGGAAACGTTCAAAGGTTCTGAAAATAACCCTCTCATCTTAATTCAAGATGCCCATGCTGTGCCGGATGCTCAGCGAAATATCCAAAAATTGATTGAGTTTTTTCAAACAAAATATAGCAGCAATTTTGTCGGACTTGAAGGAACAGACTCTAAACTCGATCCCAGTTTTTTCCGCAGTTTTCCTGATCGCGATCTCCTCAAAAAAAAGTTAGAACCATATTTTGATTCTGGAGAACTTTCTGGCTCAGTCGCTGCCGCCATCTTTGCCTCAGACCTCAAGCAAGGAGCAAGGAGCATAGAGCATGGAGGATCGAAACTCCATGCTCCGAGCGCTATGCGCTCTGCTCATTTCGTTGGTCTTGAAGATCAATCGCTTTACGAACAAGGGCTTGGATATTTTCTTGCTGCTCTTCAGAACAAAGAGGAATTGTCAAAATGGATGAATGAGGAAAAAGCAGGAATAAGAGGGAAGAAGAAGGAAATCTATGGCCCAGAACTTTTAAAAGTTGATCAGGCGCTTGAATCTTTTTCTCAGGATCAATCAGGACTTCTTGATGTCCTGAAAATCCTCGCGGGGGTCAAACGTCCCCAAAAGGGGAGTGATTTAGAGGCTCTTCTTGAGCAGACGACAGTCCACAGTCCCCAGTCCACAGAATTGGAAGTCAAAAAGATTGCGAAGGAAGTGGAGCAACAACTGAGAACAGTCCACAGTCGACAGTCTACAGTCGACGGACCGGATCAAGCCGTGGTCCGTGGACCGTGGTCTATGGACTTCGCAGCTTTCAATTCGAAACTCCAGGACTTTCATACCTCTCAGATTTCCGCAGATGAATTTGCCTCTTATCTGAAAACTCTTTGTGAGCAGAATCATCTCAAGATTTCCTTCTCCACCCTTCTTTCTCATCGTGCCAATCAACAAAAGAAAATTCATGACATCGAAGGAACAGAATTCTTCCGACACTTTGAATCTTACGTGAAAGATATCAAAAGTCTGCTTTACCGAAATGAAGAAGAGAAAAAACTGGATGAGGAAAGTCGGCTGCTATATTTATCGGAAAAACTGATTGCGCTCAAACTGACTCGGGAGGAATGGAATGAAATCAAGTCGACAGTCGACAGACCACAGTCCACAGATAAAAATGATCAAATGCCGTGGACCGTGGACCGTAGACTGTTGACTTCTCATTTCGAGTTTTACCGGAATGCGGAACGCCGTGAAGAATCCATGTTCCAGAATCTAATATCAATGCGTGTGTTCAAGGTACAGAGTACAGAGTACGGAGAACAGAGCAAGGCCCTGTACCCTGTACCCAGGACTCAGAACCCAGCACTTTTAGTTGCGGGTGGTTTTCACACCGAAGGTTTTACACGGCGCTGCCGGAAACTTGGAATTTCCTATTTGCTCGTGCGCCCTTCGATGAATCAAATTCCTGATAGCTTGGTTTACGAATCCCACATGCGCGGAGAAGTTTCGTACCAGAAATATCTTCAAGTAGAAAATGGATCGGTGAGTCCGTACAAGGCTTTTCAACGAGCGGTGAGAGATCAACTTCTTGATCTCAAGAGCACAAGAGCGCAAGAGCACCAGTCGGGTGCTCTTGTTACTGGTGCTCCTGTGCTCAAAGTTTGGCGCGATCGAATTTTAAGTGATCTTGCTTCCGAAGAGCGCATCGCGGACGCCGGCCGCTACACGAAATTTATTGATGAGCTTAGCATGGAGCAAGGAGCATGGAGCATGGCGGATCAAAACTCCATGCCATTCACCCCAAGCTCCATGCTTAGTCGTTATCCCGAATGGCTTGAGAAAGTCAGGCGTTTCATCGACGGGCTCAAAAAATTAGATGCAACGCACCAGCTCAACGAACAAAATATTCTCAATATTTTAAAACCTTCCACGATTGCGGATGCTTTTAATACGAATATTCTTGCGCCTGATGCGCGTATCGGCGGCGGATTTGTCGCGATCAAAAAACTTCCCAAGACTTTTGCTTTTGCTCCCGGTCCCAGGATTGAATCTGAAATCAGTCGCTTGTCGCTAGGGGCTAGTGGCCAGTCGCTGACAGGGCTTAGGGACGGTTCTTTAAAGACGACGCCAAGAACCGTCCCTGACAATTCTGCGCCAGCAACCAGCGACCAGCACCCAGCGACAATGGTACGAGCAGAGGGACGAGAAAAGCCCAAGATTGTAGTTGGAAAAAGAATGCCTTTTGTTCAGATCATGGGAAAAGTGCCTTTTTCTCCGCCTGAGGTTGAGCCGGAAAAATCGGATGCTCCGATTTTAGTTGATGTCATTTCTTCGATTGTAAAACTCCTTAGCGCAGACGGAGCCGAAGGAGTGATTGGAGTTAAGAAATTAAATGATGAGGGCACGCAATATCGTATTCAGTTTGGATCGCAGTATTATTTTGATACAGATGGACAGGATGATTTAGTAAAAAAATTAAGCCAGCTTGGTATATATGTCCTGCCATTTAGAGAGAATCGAATTCAATTTGAATTTTTGCCGGGGCCGGATGGGAAAAGCTCTGTAAGATCCATTTTGTGGAAAGATAATCCAGTGGCGCTTTCAAGTGCGATTCGCGATGCGATCCAAGAGGTCCTCAAAATAAAACTGGAACGTCGTGAGCGGCTTTTGAGATCAGGGGATAACGATGCTGTGCCGCTTTCTTTCCTTCAACTCACACCTGCCCGCTCCGAATTGCGATCAAGTGAGGAAGAGATTGTTGAAAAGCTAAGAACACCGGCTGGACTTGTGGCAATTCTAGCTGAAATTGAAGCGGCTGAAACTTCCACGGGTCAAATCGTAAAGATTCTGAAGAAAGTTACATTTGCGGTCATCGATCATTATGCGGTCGTTGCTTTGCAAGCCAAAACCCTCAAAGAAAGAATCGAAAACCTCGCTGCTGGCAATCCAAAATTTTTAAATCCCAGGATAAGGAAAGAATTAAAAGACCTTGGGGTTGTTCTTGAAATGATGCAAAAGCTCGATCAGCTCGTGATTGAGATGGAAGCAAAAATTCAAACGATAGGAACGTCGACGGAAGAGCAGGCGCGGCAGCTCGCAAAAAACCTTGTGGAAGAAATGCCGCTCATTACAAGACTCCACGTTTATCTTGCATTAGAAGAGGGCCCTAACCGGGCACGAGCCGTTGAGAAGGCCAGTCATGATTTGACTCTCCAGTCGGGTACGATCCCTACAGATAAATCATTCATTCAACTCGTGAAGAATGAAGTCGATCGATTGCGTTTAGAAAAAATTGCTCAGGACGGAAAGAGTTCCAGTTTTTCTCGTGAAACCTATTTAGGGTATTCTTTAGTCGAGTTTCTATTAAGTGAAATGGGCTTGAGCATAGAAGCCGCTTTTGAAATGGTAGTGAACTCCCTTCAACATTTTCATTCCAGTCCCTCTGGGCGGTTGGGAGGAGATGTCACTCAACAAGTACTTCGGTTTTTCTCTGATCAAGAAATTTCAACTACTGATGATACTGCAAGTCAACAAATCCTGTTGAAGGTTTTAATTGGAGCCAAAGTTGCCTTTGCCCTCACCTTCAGAATGACAAATGAAAGTGGGGAGGAACTTGATGACGACTCCGCCGCTCGTTCGGAATTGCGATCACAAGAACTTCACAGTGAACCATCATCCACAAAGCCTTCAGCTAGGGTCCAGCAACGAACCACTGCTTCACGCGCTGAACTTAGAGTATCAGAAAGTTCAAAGCCAGTAAAAATTGAGAGCATCCGGGTTTTAGAAGGGTATAAGGTTTCGGAGGATTTGATCGTTCCGCTTCGTATTCAGATCGTGTTTAATCGTCGAACTATTCCTGATGATCCGGAGTCAGACAAAATTTATGTCTCCTTAAATTTAGAGGATCCTTTACGTTATCGCCGTTTTGGTGGCAATGGTCTATTTTTATATACCGCATTTAGCCGGCTTCCTGATAAGCAAACTTGGGAAGAAATTGCAAAGTTTAAAATCCATCTTTGGCCCTTTGCCCGTGATCGTGAAAGTGAAAAACCGGTCAGCTACGGTCTTGAAATCACGCAGACGCGGGTTTCTGAAGGGCCGTACTACGAGGTGATGAATTCCTGGATTGGCCAGCTGAGAGAGAATTGGTTTGATCTGCAACGATTGGCAGTGATTGACGGACAGCCCGTCAAACCTGGATCTCGGTTTAGGGACGGTTCTCTCCTAGAGAACCGTCCCTCAGGGAATCAATCTCGAAATTGGCGGCGAGTCATTCGTGATCTTTTTTGGATTGCCGGCGGACTGATCTTTGGATTTCTTTTGATGGTTTTTTTCTCGGATCAAATGATCAAGTATCAGCGCTGGAAGTTCGCGGGTGGCAAAGATAAAAACCGGGTTCAGATGATTTATGCAGATGGAAAAATTTTTTGGGACGGCGGCAAAAGAAATCTGGATCCGCTGCCTTCCATGCGAAACCATCATCCGTTTGTCCGTGAGTGGGTGAATTCCTTTGGCCTCAATATTCTTCCCGGAACCACGAATGCTATTTTGGAAGTCAAAGACTCACAAGGTGAAAACTCTGAACTTCAAGGCATGATGCCCGTCACGCTGGGCGCTGGGCTGAATCTCGATGGATCCATTCGAGTGGCCGGTGGAGCGAATATTCAATTCGAGGGTCCAGCGTATGAAACCGGAAATCAGCGAAGTCTCAGGGTAAGCATTGTCCCCGCCCGGACCCATCCCACGGATGAATTTTTACCCAAGTCGCCTTACGAAACAGTGGTGAGTTACGCAATGAATGGACGAACCTATCAAGCGGGAGAAGCCTCAGATTCCGGGATCACGATTTTTCGAAATGGAAATTATCAAATTGCAGAAACTGCCCGCGCAAATACGAATCAATTGGAGATCACTTACACCGCGCACCAAACAAGAGGAGACATTGGATTTCAAATTATAAATCCACCCAAGCCTACTCAGAGTGATGTCACTCGAACGAGCCGTGAAGTTCTCGATATTTTTCCAGCAGCTCGAAAAGACATTGCAGATATTCAGAGTCACGCAACAAGTCGCACTGAAATGATGGAAGGCGTCAGCCGTATCCTTCCCCGATATTACAAATATCTTTTGGAGCATCAAATGGCTCCGCTTCAAGGCGGTGAACGGGGATGGACCAGTGAGCCCTGGTCCAATGAAACCTGGATGAATTACGACCGCCGCGCACTGGAACAAAATGGAATCATCTTAGGAAACTGCGATGAGCTGGCAACAGCGGCACGCATTTTCTTGAGGGCCGTTGGTATTCCTCCTGAAGATGTTTTATTCGCTCAGGGAATTCTTTATCAGGGAGAGCGTTGGGTCACAGAAGAAGCGGCGCACGCTAATTTGTTTGTGCGCATGGAAAATGGAAGATGGCAGCCCTTTGAAGCCACGCGTGGCCTCAAGAAAGCGGATGCAAAAGAATGGGCGCAAGCACAGCTGAATGACAAGCGTCATTATGTTGCTACTGTCGATGATGCGATCAAAGCCTTTCAGGAAAATAGGCTCACGGGATGGGATGTCTCGTTCTCAGAAATTGCGTCTGCGCTTTTAGATCCAGCGCGAATTGAGAAAGATAAGGTCATTCTTGCCAAAATTATGGATAGCGTTTACCGTGAGCGACTTCAAGATTTGGTCAACGCTCCAAGTTATTTGAAGGATTTTTCGATCCGCGTGCTTCTTTCCATGGCAACTTATCTTCCCCGTGATCAGTGGTCAGTGGCTTTCCATTTCTTTTTGAAAACCATTTCTTCGGAAGAGGTAACAAAAATCTGGCTCGCTGAAAAAGAGAGTTCAGTTGTTCGTGCGGCGCTTTTAAAATTTTGGTTAGGATCAGGAGCGGAGATTGCTTCACCGGAGCTGAATCGTGGCACGCTTGGGCTTGTGCGCACGATTCGTGAAAACAGGCGTGCTAAAGGGCTTGATGAAGCTGATTCCAATGTTGCTCGAGAAAAAGTGAAGAGAGAACTTGAGGCCACCCTTTTTCAGCCGGGGATTCTGAATGCCTTGCAAAATCCAAAAACCGCTCAGGAAGCCGCAGCTTCGCTTGATTACCTTTTTTTAGATTTTGAAAGAGACCATCCGACAACACCCGGGATGCTTCAAAAATTAGTAGAGGTCCTGGGGCCTCAAGCGATTTCGAGAGAAGTTCGGGAAGCGATTCGAGCGATTGATCCTGCGAAGCAAGCGGATCCTAATCAAGCCAAACTCCTTCAATTAATTGCCAAGCCTGGACGTCCTTCGATCGATGTGGTAACAAATACCTTTACGCCATTAGCGCAACTGGAAATTCTTGCCCGTCCTGCTACGGATTTTCCAAAGTCCTGGACAGTTCCTGTGAGCGAGGCGTGGTCCACCAACTCTTGGCCGCAAGTCCGTGATGCAGCAGACACGCTAATATCCGGCCCAACAAACTCGAGTGAAATTTCTGTGTCATCCCGGACAAACGTAGTGCGATCCGGGATCCAGGAATGGATTCCGGGTCAAGCCCGGAATGACAAACGTGGTCTGGCGGAAGCAGTAAAATCTGCGCTGATTCAAAATTGGCATTTTCAGATGACGACCAATACACCTATCGCTGAAGTTGTGGATCAGTGCAACTGGCTCAGAAAAAATCTCACACCGGAAGAACAAGCTGGGGTTTTGCGACAAGATCCTTTGCTTGCAGCCTTTATGGAAGTAGTTAAGACCGGAAAGGTCCGTGCTTCAGGGAATCAAAACGTGGGAGATTTTACTGAAGGCGTTCTTGACCGCGCCATCGGCCGCGAGGGGATAGATTTTCTCAAAAATCCCGAAAAACGTTTCCATCATTTTATTTTTGGGACTCCGAGCGAAGTGAACCGAATTCTCAAATTGCTCAATGATAATTCCGACGCAAAAAACTTGATCAATGGATTTTTGAACCGTCCCGCAGATCAATCGATCAAGTCTGAAGATTTGCCCGCGGTTCGAAATTTTCTTCGTTCTGAAGGAAGATTTGGGAAATGGCTTGATGGTTGGATGGGTAAGCCTCAAGCAGGAAAAAGCGCTGTGCCTGATCAAACAAAAAAAACAGGGATTGACGAGTTATTGGATGAACTTCAGGCTGGGGGGCTTGAAGTCTCGCCAGAGATGCGCGCACGGGCAAAGGAAGCGGTTGAGTCTCCTGAGAAAATTTTTGAAGCTTTGACTCAGAAGTTAAAAGTGGAAAAAACGCTGCGCGTGCTTGTCGTAGAAGATGAGCCTGATTTTAAACGAGATTTTGTAGATAAAATCCAAGCTTTGAATTTGGAAAGTTTGGGAATTACGAAGATTGAAGTTGATTCTGTGGAAACGGTTCAGGAGTTTGCTTTAAAAGTAATAAGCGGCGAACCCTATCACGTAATTCTTCTCGATGGTTCGCTTCATGGCCAAAGCGGTTTTGGTATGTTTCATCGATTAAGCGAGCTTGGCTGGCCAATTGGAAAAGCCAGGCCTGGCTCTTATGTGATTTCAAATTCAGCCGCGGATCATTACAGCCCGTTTACAAATCACGCCGGAATCAAGGTGTCAAATATTTTGAATCTTGAAGCTCGTTTAGCCAAAGCTATTGAATATTTTAATCCCTCGACGCGTTCAGAACTCAGAACCGACCGAGTCAAAGTCACGGACCGGACACGGCTTGTGAGTTATGAAACCGTTTTATGGAGAAACGGCGAGCTTTATATTTATGTAGGCGGCAGCATCAGCGGCAAAAATCCGAGTGTCGAGCTTAGAAACTACAGGCCAGATGGGAAATATTTTGCTGAGCTGAGATCCGATCATTTAAGTAGCACGGGACTTTCCATGCATCCTCTCTTTTTAGCAACTGAAGAAGATATTGAAGCAGCTCGCGCTGCGGACCCTGTTCTTAACCCACCTTTAGAAGATCCCGGACTTACGGATCAATGGAGTGAAGCCACTGAGCTCGCAAGAAAGATAATGCAACTGGTTCCCTCTGCTTATGGGCATCCCGATCAAGTGTTTGTTTCTCGCTGGGATTATGAGGTGATTGAAGCGGCGAGCCGAGGTGAGGTTTATCACCAGTATCAAAAGAAAGCGGTGATAAATATCATCCACGAATGGTGGGAAAAGTATCAGGACCGAACAGAAAAAAATGTGCTTTCGTTTGACACAGCCACTGGCATGGAACGCTTTATTTTATTTCAAATGCTCCAAACGTTTGGTGCTCGGATGGATTTTAATCGCGCTGATTTTAAAAACGCACCCTCGGATCTCGAGCGAGAAGATAATCTCGTCGCTTTTCTAAAAAGTCAGCTGGATGAGCACGGTAAGATTCGTACCGATTTGATTGATGAATTGTCCCGAAGAATTTTAAATAAGGCTTTTTATCGCAATGCCCACATTAAAAATTGGAAAGAAAAGTTAGCGGTGACACCGCAGCAGTTAGATAAAAAACTGCGCGATGCAGTTCCGAGCGTTGAAAAAATATTATGGAGAGAATTTCCCGAACTCGCTCCTGCAGGGGAGGCGGCGATAAACGAAGTTTCGCACCAAACTCATGGTATTTTTAAATCTCGCAGTGCGCGTGTTTACCGTCCGCGTAATCCGCGGCCGGTTTTTCCTGATCCCTCCCAGCCGCGATCGGAGTTTAGATCAAAGAGTGAAAATTTATCACGCCATTTAGATCAATTGAATGCGCAGGAGCTAAAGGATCTTTTCCGAAAAGCTTATGAAGCGCGGGTGCTGAAATTTGAATCGCGTGCTAAAGAATTCGAAAAATTATCTACGTCGTTGCCTAAAGTGGAGGTTTCCCTGGCGATGGTGATCAGAAGATTAAATGGGCAGTTGCATATTTTTGCAGCTCGGCGAAGTGCAAATTCTGCGGACCAGCAAGGAGCATTTCTTTTTACTTCCGTGGGTAAAAGAGATCATCTTCCGAACGCTGATGTTGAAACCAAAGATGAGGTGACGTCCATGATCGGTCGTGGTTTGATTGTTTCTGATGAACTTAAACCAGATCTTGAAAGTCCATTGGGTACGGCTGTTCGAGAGCTGTTTGAAGAAGCCGGAATTCAAAAGCGCATTACGGACGTGGATTTTAGATTGCCTGACGTCATTATCATGATGAATAGAAAGGCCTACCTGATTCATATAGCTGGCATCATTGATGAGTCCACAGAAGCTAAAATCCCGAATACGGCTGATTTGGTAGACATCACACCTGTTCCGCTATCCTTGCTTCTGCAGGATCCCTATTCTACCTATCACGACATAGGAAGGGCAGTGAAGGGATATCTTGAACAGCAATTAGGTGGAGACGTTCGGCTGGTCGAGCATTTTAGTACGAATACTCTGGGCGATCTTGCTAATACTTTGTTGGGGCTTGTAAGTCTTATTGAATCAGGCCGGGTCGAATTGAGGGAAGATGGAGAGCTTGATCTAAAAGCTGAGACTTCGCTAGAAGCAAAATCGCGGGCGGAGTTTCGTTCCAGTGATTTGCTTCCTATTATTGAGAAACTTAAAACCACGGCAGGTTT
>CAZOOM010000019.1:0-9372 GCA_964581425.1 uncultured bacterium
CTAATCCACGCCGCCAGCGTTCGTTCTGAGCCAGGATCAAACTCTCCATAAGAAAAGTTGTGATCCCGCAAAAAACGGCGTTCAATATCCATTCATGAGAAAGAGCAAGAGACAAAAAATCCACCATCGTAGATTTTTGTCTCGATAATTCATTCGATACTTCAGAAATGAGTGCAACTTAAGCTATCTGAAACTAAGCAGGATAGTTAAGCAGTAAGTGGGCGTATTATAGTGAGCTTTCAACACGTGTCAAGGGGTTGTTTTCAATTATTTTAACTCCGCATGACATCAGGGGTTAACTCGTCTATTCCACTGTTACCGATTTCGCCAAATTCCTAGGCTTATCAACATCTCTTCCGTTCATTACAGCAATTTTATAAGCAAAAATTTGAAGAGGGATTGCGGTCAAAATCGGAGACAGGATTTCTGAAACTTTTGGGATCGGGAAAAAATGATCCGCCCTTTTTTCAAGCGCTGATTCTCCTTTAGTCCCAATTGAAATCACAATCCCTTCCCGCGCTCGAATTTCTTCGATATTAGACATCATCTTTTCAAGTGTTTTGGAATGCGGCGCGATACAAATCACGGGTTGATTCGAATCAATTAATGCAATCGGCCCGTGTTTCATTTCACCTGCAGCGTAACCGTGAGCATGTGCATAGGAAATTTCCTTTAGCTTCAAAGCGCCTTCGAGCGCATTCGGGAAATTAACTCCGCGTCCAAGATATAAGAAATTTTTTGTGTTTCGATATTTTCGCGCGCAAGCATCAATCGCTTTATCAAGCCCAAGAACTTTTTGAGCCATGTCACCCAGACGTTTCATTTCTTGTAGCAGATTTTTTTTGATTTTGGGATCCATTTTTTTTCTAAGCGATCCAAAATAGATCGAGAAAAAAAGAAGCGTCATGAGCTGCGCCACATAAGCCTTTGTCGACGCCACTCCAATTTCAGGCCCTGCATGCGTGTAAATCACAAAATCGGCCTCACGGGAAATCGTGCTCCCAACCACATTCACAATCGCTAAAGTAAATGCCCCTTTAGATTTTGCTTCCCGAAGCGCAGCCAAAGTATCCGCGGTTTCCCCGGATTGCGTAATTAAAACCACAAGATCTTCGGAAGTTACCACAGGATTGCGATACCGAAATTCACTCGCGACCTGAGATTCACACGGAATCCGCGCACATTCTTCCATCATGTACGTGCCAACCATAGAAGCGTGATAAGCGGTTCCGCAGCTTACAAAGAAAACTTTTTTGATTTTCTTGAGGCAGGAAGCTATCTTTCCCGTCATATTTTCAATCTGAATTTCATTCTTCGAATTGGTCATGGCTGAATACAAGCTCTTCAAAATAGAAGGCTGCTCATTAATTTCTTTGAGCATAAAATGCGGGTATCCGCTTTTCTTCGCTTCCACCATGCTCCACTCAATCACTTCGGGTTTTCGTTTGATGTGTTTCCCGGTGGCCAAAGAAAAAATCTCCACTTTTTCCGGAGTCACCACCACATATTCATCATCCTCAAGATATAAAACTTTCTGAGTGTAAGGGAGAAACGCAGGGACATCGCTCGCAAGAAAATTCTCACCTTTACCCAGCCCAACTACGAGCGGATTAGATCGCTTGAAACCAATGAGTTTATTAGGTTCTTTTTTGGAAAGAATCACAAACGAAAAGCAGCCCTGCATTTTACTAACCGCTTGGCGCATGGCCTTTAAAAGATCGTGATCTTTGTAATAATAGCCAATCATGTTGGCCGCAACTTCAGTATCGGTATCTGAGAAAAATCCAATTTTATTTCGCTGAAGTTCTTCTTTAAGAGGAAAATAATTCTCGATAATTCCGTTATGCACCAGCGCTAACTGATCATGGAAATCCCGGTGAGGATGCGCGTTGCGCGTCGAAGGTTCTCCGTGAGTCGCCCACCTTGTATGGCCGATTCCGATTTTGGCTTCGGGAAATCCGTGCTTGAAATCGGCCTTGAGCTGATCCACTTTTCCTTTTTCTCGCACAACCTGAAGCCGGCCGCCTTCTTCAAGGTAAGCAATACCCGCAGAATCGTATCCGCGATATTCTAAATGTTCGAGACCTTTTAAAAGAATAGGGACCGCTGAACGATATCCGACGTAACCAACAATTCCGCACATAAATTAATCCTCCGCTGCCATTATACTGAGTAGAGGGGATTTATCCCAGCTTTCATCTGAAAGGACTGATCAGGGGTGATTTTTAATTGGAAGATGAACTCATCAGAGAAAATGACAACTTCTAGATTCATTATTCTCGACGTAAGAAGCGAATGGAAAGACGCGCCGCCGTTTCTTCAATTTTTTCTGATGTCAGATAAGTCCCTTTACGAATTTCATCTTTGATTTCCTGCACCCGTCCCATATTGGGCTCGGGTTCGTGAGGAACCAAGCGCGTGAAGCGTTGAACTTCTTTCCACACACTCTCGTCATCAGAACTTTGAATGCGAGGATTCTCGATCCGAATTTTTGGATTTCGTGAACCTGCCAAGTGGTCGCTCAACCCCATCACAACTCCCTTAGCAGCGAGATTGGATCTAGTAACTTGTCTTTTGATAAATAGATTTAATAAGTTCCGCTGCTCCCTATTTTATCGGCATCCAATCCCAAAACTTGAACCAAAAACGTTTTCCTAACATCAAGTCAGCATTAGACTTCGAGAGTTAGCTCTCCGCTGCGACGCATTAAGTGCGAACGAAGACGCGTAATGACCTTTGTGTGAATCTGACAAACTCGGGATTCTGAGACATCCAGAATTTCGCCAATTTCGCGCAAAGTCAGGTTTTCGTAATAGTAAAGAACCACAACCAGCTTCTCTTTTTCAGGAAGATCTTCGATCGCTGTGGCCAGAATATCTTTGATTTCATTCTGGTGAACGTAGCTGAACTGGTTGGTCACTAGCGAATCTTCGATGGTTTGAAGACGCGAAATCGGTTTATTGCCATCATCATTCTGCCAAACTTCATCTAAAGACAGAAATGTGGTGGAGTTAAGATCGCTGTAAATCGAGTTAAGTTCTTCAGTGCTCATTCCAAGGGCTTTGGCAAGTTCTGAATCGGTTGCCATGCGCCCATTTTTTTCTTCAAGCTCTTTGAGTTTTTTGTCAATTTCACGTGCCCGTTTACGGAGAAGACGAGGTGCCCAATCCAGTTTTCGCAGCTCATCCATAATGGATCCGCGAATACGCGAGACAGCATACGTTTCAAATTTGTTGCCTTGAGACACGTCATACTTGGTGATCGCGTCAAACAACCCGAGAATTCCGTAGCTCACAAGATCGTTGAATTCCACATTGGGCGGAAGTCCAATCGCGACACGGCCAGCAACGTATTTCACAAGATACAAATACTTTTTCACAATCTCTTCGCGAAGCTGAGGGCTTTTCGTGCGTTTAAATTTTTTCCACATTTTGACTTCGTTTTCGTGCATAACTTCACTCCTTTCGTTACATGTTTTATGAAGCAGAATTATTCGGTTCTTGTTCTAAAATTTTTTTGATTTGATAAAGCGTGTAATTTTTACTTTGAAGTACTTTGATTTGCTCAAGACGATCAAAAACCGTTTCGTCATAGAGGCGGTGTCCTGAGATGGTGCGGCGGGCTTCGTGAATCAAACCGGCAAGTGTGTAGTTATGAATCGTCTGTCTTGAGAGGCCTGAATACTCCATCACTTCACCGATCTTATAGAGTTTTTCCCGCTTCATTCTCTAGGTGTTTCCTTATCTGTTTTTTGATCGACTGAGCTTCATCGTTATCTGGATCTAAAATAAGGACTTTGTCACAGGCGAGCCGCGCTGCACCAAAACTGCCACTTTCACTCCATTCACGGGCTTGTGCGAGATACTGCTGAACACGACCTTTGGCTTCTTGTTTGGCAGATTTTTTGATCGCCTTCATATCGCTCGTGCCCTCTTTGAGAGCCTTCCCTTGAATTTGATCGATTAAACGTGAGGCTCGGACATTTTCGGGATCAAGCTGAAAAACTTTTTCAGCAGCTAAAACAGCTTGGTCAAACTGATGATATGAAGCGAGCGTTTTGGCGCGCTCCAGCCACCGGTCAATTTCAATTTGCTTTTGCTGAGCACTTAACGCTGGTGTTGATTCGATGGAGGCATCTTTGGAAGGAGTTTCAGGTTCTTTTTCTTCCGCAATTTCTCGGTCAATGACTTCGCTCATGAGATTGCGGACTTTTTCGTTTCCAGGATAGCGAAGCATGAGATCTTCGGTCTTGCTCCGGGCCTTGGTCACTTCCCCGGATGCGAGATAAACCCTTGACTCAATAATCTCCAGATCCAAGGGACTCGTTTCAGCGTCCTTTGCTAAGACTGCGCTCGTCATCACTGTCATCATAAGGATCAAGGGTAAATATGTTTTCATTTATGATATGTAGTTTATATTTTGTAAAGCATAATTTATAAATCTAACACACCTCCGTCAAGCGCTATTTTTATCTTTTTTTATCATTTACTATCAAATGTGCCTAATAATGACAGGAGGCACAAGATATTGTGCTAGGAGAGGATAATTTTTCATCTCAAAATGACGGTTTGTACCCAAGTTCTGAAAAATCTGGATGATTGATGGGCCTGAATTTCAAAAAATGATTGGGTTTTCGAAGAAAGAGGTGGGTAAAACTAAGAAACCGCTAGGAATGCCTCAGAAGTAACTCTAGCCAGTAAAAACGAAAGCTTATCCCGGTGGGAAAAGCACGCAGAAAAACATCAGACCTCAGCAAAAACTCCCATGCTTCGGAATTTTGCATAGCGCTTTTCAGGAAGGTGTTTGAGCGGAATTTGTTTTAATTCGTGAAGTGCACGATCAATCGCAAGACCTAAGGATTCAGCGGTCTTAGCTTTATCGCGGTGAGCGCCGCCCAAAGGCTCTGGAATAATTTCATCCACAACTCCGAGCTGGAGAAGGTCTTGAGCGGTCATCTTAAGAGCCTTAGCCGCATCCGGAGCTTTAGCTGGATCCTTCCAAAGAATTGCAGCGCATCCTTCAGGTGAAATCACAGAGTAATAAGCATTTTCTAAAATCAGGATGCGATCCCCTACTCCGATTCCTAGAGCGCCGCCGCTTCCTCCCTCTCCAATCACAATCACGATGACGGGAACTTTTAAATCTGCCATTTCACGTAAATTGAAGGCAATGGCTTCGGCTTGTCCGCGCTCTTCTGCACCAATACCAGGAAATGCGCCGGGCGTATCCACAAAACAAATAATGGGGCATTCCATTTTTTCCGCGAGCCTCATGATCCTTAAAGCTTTTCGGTAACCTTCAGGATGAGCGCATCCAAAACTACGCATCAGATTTTCTTTGGTATCACGTCCTTTTTGATGACCAATAATGCACACGCTGGTTTCTCCGCGCCATTTTGCAAAGCCAGTGATAATGGCACGGTCGTCGCTAAAACGACGATCGCCGTGAAGCTCTGTAAAATCCTGCGTCAGCATTTGCACATAATCCAAAGTGTACGGCCGGTGCGGATGCCGCGCAACTTGGACGCGCTGCCACGGACTCAAGTTGTCATATATATCTTTGAGCGCTTTTTCTAATTTTTTTTCAACGCTTTTGATCTCTCCTTTCAAATCAATTCCATTTTCAGAAGAGGAGCGTAGTTCGTTGATTTTTCTTTCCAGCTCAAGTACGGGTCGTTCAAAGGGCAAGCACGCCTCAATTAAATTTGAGGAAGATGAACGGACATGTTTTTTTTCTGCGGATGTTGTCATAATCAAAAGCCTTTTCAGTTTTGAATCGTTACTTCTGTTCCTATGGGAAGCAAATCAAAAAGCTCTTCCACATCGCGGTTGGTCATGCGCACACATCCCGCGGAAACAGGTTGTCCAATGAGTTCGGGATCTACTGTCCCATGAATTCCGTATCCTGATTTATCAAACCCCAGCCAGCGTGTCCCCAAATGGTTTTCCTTAGTTCCAGGCGGGATCACGACACCTTTTTCTTTATACCAGGTTGGATCCGCTACTTTATTAATCACCTTAAACGTCCCCACCGGAGTGCTGCCTTTTTTTCCTGTCGAAACTTTATATTTTGAAAAGGATCGGCCGTTCAAGAGAAGAAGCATTTCGTTTTTTGATTTATCTACTTTCAAGCGAAATTTCCCATGAATAGCGCGCAGTTTCATGCCCTTCCAAATGACTTCGCTTTTAAGATTATTACTTTTCTTGAGAAATTCGCTTGTGGTTCCGTATCGACTCGCAACTTCTCCGAGCGACTCGCCTTCTTTAACTACGTGTGTAACTTTTTCCTTACCATGCACTTTAGAGAACAAAATTTTTGTTCTTAGATTGTCATAGGCTTTGCGAATACTTCTTTCATGATCCGCATACCAATTCAGCTCATCGATCGCTTTGTCGTACTGCTTTTGGGCTTTAGCCAACTCGCCTTGACGCATGAACTCTTGCGCGAGTTTGATCTTATGCCCCACAGAGCCAGGATAACTTTTTTCCGCACCAAAAACCGCAGGGACTGCCAGCAAAACTCCAATCGTTAATCCAAAAAAGAAAGGGTGCTGGACTCTGATCATATTCCGCAAAAAATATAGGCAATCAGCATTCCAAGAAAAGCGCCCACAAAAACTTCAACCGGCGTATGCCCTAACAATTCTTTGAGCTTGGCGTCCTGAACAGCGCGCCCTTTTGATAATTCATCCAGAATTTGGTTAAGCACACGCGCCTGACGCCCCATGTTTCTTCGAACGCCGGCAGCATCAAACATGGTGATCAAAGAAAAAATAAGAGCGATGAGAAAAGAGATCGATTGAAATCCGGAATACATTCCAACTGCAGTGGCCAGACAGGAAACCGTTGCTGAGTGAGAACTTGGCATGCCGCCGGTATCAAAGATCCATTTATACCCCTTGGCAGGCTGTTTTTTGAGATAGGCTCTCATGTACTTGATGAACTGGGAGAGAAACCAAGTAAAAAAGACCGCGACAAAGGCGCGAGTCTCATCAAACGGGGGATTTTGTACTGCGAATTGAACCATGAGATTCCAGAGTTCGTATCGCTAAATTAGATATTGAAACGATAGATATGATTAATTATAATAATAAATATGATGTATATGAAACAAACTCTTATAAGATTATAAATCGAGGGGGATAAAAAGCAAGAATGATTTCCACAATGACCACAGTCCAAAGCGCATCGTATTTAGGGATCGCTTCATTTCCTATTCTGGTGGAGGTGGATATTGCAAGCGGACTTCCCCAGTTCAGCGTCGTGGGTTTGCCCGATCCCAGCATCAAAGAGTCACGTGAGCGGATCCGATCAGCGATTAAAAATTCGGGTTATTCATTTCCACCCGATAAAATAACAGTCAATTTATCTCCTGCAGATCTGAAAAAGGAAGGGGCGGCCTTTGACCTACCAATCACCATTGGACTTTTGGCTTCCTCAGGTCTTATTTCTCAAGAACAATTAAAACCTTATGCGTTCTTAGGCGAACTTGCCTTGGACGGATCCTTACGTCCTATCAAAGGCATTGTGATCATGGTTTCTAACTTGGCGAAAACTCATTCGATCATTCTGCCAAAAGAAAATGCGCGCGAAGCTTCACTGGTAAGTCAGGCTCATCTTTATCCTGCAAATCATTTGCGCGAAGTGGTTGGATTTCTTACCGGCGAATCTCCTCTGACTGCGTATCCAAAAGAGCGAGGACTAAAAAAAGCGCCTCATAAAAAAACTCTACTCGATTTTTCTGAAGTTAAAGGTCAGCGTCACGCCAAACGAGCCATCGAAGTGGCGGTTGCAGGCGGTCATAATCTTCTGATGATCGGACCGCCAGGCGCCGGGAAAACCATGCTCGCACGCCGCATTCCTTCAATCCTTCCAGCGCTGGATGATTCCGAGGCCTTAGAAATTACTAAAATTTACAGCGCTTCGGGTTTGATGCCAAGCCAAGAGGCCTTGATCCAGGAGCGGCCCTTTCGCGCACCGCATCACACCTCCTCTGCAGTTTCTCTCGTGGGTGGAGGATCCTGGCCGAAACCCGGGGAAATTTCTTTGGCTCACGGAGGAGTGCTTTTTTTAGATGAATTCCCAGAATTTCGCCGCGATGCCCTGGAATCCCTGCGCAGTCCTATGGAAGATGGTGTGGTGACAGTTTCCAGAATTCGACACCAAGTCACCTATCCTGCCAGATTTATGCTTTGCGTTTCCATGAACCCGTGTCCCTGCGGTTATCTTTCGGATCCACGGCGCGGGTGCCGGTGCTCACTTCCACAAATTCTGAGATATCAAGCCAAAGTTTCAGGACCTGTGCTTGACCGGATTGATCTTCACATTGAAATCCCTGCGCTTTCTTATCAATCGTTAGTGGAGTCAACTAATGAGGAAACTTCAGAGAAAATCTTGGAACGCATTCAAATTTGCAGACAGGTGCAAAAGCTGAGATTCCGAAGTCTTGATTATGCAACCAACAGTCAGATGCAGCCTCGCGAAATCAAAAAATTCGCTCTTCCAAATTTTGAGGGACAGAAACTTCTCGAGAAAGCCATGAAAGAATTACGGCTTTCTGCGCGCGCCTATTTCAAGATTTTAAAACTCGCGCGCACCATTAGCGATCTGGGTGAATGTGAACAGATTGAAGCGTCTCATATCGCAGAAGCAATTCAGTACAGGAGCCTCGACCGCCAATGGCGCACATAAAGTCAGGGACGGTTCTCAGTAACTCAAGCATCGCCAAACAGTTACAAGAGAACCGTCCCTCGAAAGTAGGATTTTGATATGTCTCCACGTTCCGCACGCTCTCATTTATCGACTCATACCTATTTTCATATTTGCGTCAAAGGCAACAATGGGCAAACTATTTTCTTAAATGAAGCTGACTTTTTGCGTTACCTAACGCTTATTGAACGTTATCAAAAACAAAATAATCTTTTGTGTTTCGCGTATTGTCTCATGAGCAATCATGCTCATATTTTATTTCGCTCACCTACACTGAAAATACTATCTAAAACTATGCAGGCCATCCAGGTAGCTTACGCCATGTACTTTAATCTTAAATACAAGAGAAAAGGCCATTTGTTTCAAGATCGATTTACAAGCTGGGTGATCAAGGATGAGCCTCATTTATTTGCAACCAAAGAATACATTGAAAACAATCCTGTAAAGGCAGGCATCGTTTTAGTAAAAGATAATTATGCGTGGAGCAGTGCCTGTAGGGACAGTTCTCGCATAACATTAAACAAAATAACGATTTAGAGAGAACCGTCCCTGGAAGTGAGGTTAGCTATTCAGAATTTGGTAAGCAATCTGATTAAAATCGACAGTCACAGCTGAGCGCTGCTTAGGAATCCATTCGTGCCACTGTGCTTCTAGTTGATCGATT
>CAZOOM010000019.1:9382-13636 GCA_964581425.1 uncultured bacterium
GATCGATTCCTCCTGGATAATACATGGCAAGCCCTTGGGCAGAAGCACCGCTTTCCTTCGGATTTTCTTTTAAATACTCCAGTGTTTTTCGAAGTGCGTCCATGCCTTCAGCCGTAGACATCAAGAACGCCACGATCGACCATCCCATGCCATACGGCCCGCTGAGTGTTGGTTTGGCCCGGTAATAATCCTCCCAATGATCGGTGATTTGAAAATATCCAACCAAATTGAGCATGGATTTTTCCTGAAGCATTTGCTTGACCGCATAGTCGGCATTCCAGTGCGGGACCAGAATCACTTTATCCCCTTGAATCGTCAATCCCTGAAAATACTCGGCAAGTCCTTCATTCACCCATCGCGGAATGTAAGGAATCGCATGACGCAAAAAAGCATGAGTAGTTTCGTGCAGCACTGTCTCCAAAGTTTCATTTTCTGTACCGAGTACCAAAATGACAGCTTCATTGGTTTGAGGCATATAAAATCCATAATCAGACTGGGATGCGCTCACGCTTTGCTGATAGGCCTGATAACTGGGCTGACTGCCAAACAAATGGAGCTTAAACTCCATCTTGGAATCAAATTGCAGATCAAAACGCTCTCTCATAAAGGAGTAGAGGAAATAGACCCCCACTTTTAGCTGCTCATAAAATTCTGGTGTAAAAAAACATTCCTCTGGAATAATTTTAATTGGAAAAGATTGATGCTCATCTGCTTTTGCGTAAAGTGTGGAAGGTGAATCGCCAAAAGCAAATGCCACGGGTACTGCCGTCCCTTGGCTGATTAAAAATAAAATAGAGACAATACTGACAATTTTGGAAACGATTTTCATGATAATCAAAGAATACACCATACGATGGATTCTGGACTGACTATCGGCAGGATCGATAAATTAATCGAGGATGATGGAAACCGGGCAGTGATCGGAGCCCATAACGCCTTCATGAATGCCGGCTTTTTTGAGACGCGGCCTGAGTTGAGGCGAAATACAAAAATAATCAATTCTCCATCCAATGTTCCTTGCACGCGAATTCGCAAAATTACTCCACCAGGTGTACCGTCCCCCGTCTTTACAAAATTCGCGGAAGGTGTCGATGAATCCGGCTTTGACAATGTTATCGAAACTCGCGCGTTCTTCATCTGTGAAGCCTGCATTACGGCGATTCGTGGCAGGATTGGCTAAATCAATTTCTTTGTGAGCAACGTTGAGGTCTCCGCAAAAAATAACGGGTTTTATTTTCTCAAGATTCTTCACGTACTTTAAAAAATCCGCGTCCCATTCCTGGGTGCGATACGCCAGCCTTTCCAGTTCGCGCTTGGAGTTGGGCGTATAAACATTCACAAGAAAATAATCCGGATACTCGAGAGTGATCACGCGGCCTTCTTTGTCGTGTTTTTCTATCCCTAAACCGTACGTGGCAGCCATTGGTTTTTGGAGCGTGTAAATCAAAGTTCCGGAATAACCTTTTTTCTCAGCGGAATTCCAAAAAGGCTCGTAATTCTCAGGAGCAAAATCGACTTGAGTACGTTCTGCTTTGACTTCTTGAAGACACAAAACATCCGGTTTTTCCCGTTTCAAGAGTGATTGCAGCTCCCCTTTTCCAAGGACTGAGCGAATGCCGTTCACATTCCAGGAAATAAGTTTCATGATGAAATGGGAGGAGAAAAAAGAAAGGCGACAAAAGCAGAGCGGGACTGAGAAATTCTATTTCTTTTATCTGTCATCTATTTTCGGTTAGTTTCAATCACGCGGGCGTAATCAGGATTAGGATTGAGAAGTTCTTGAGTATCAAGGACCATGCCTTTACGGGAATACGCTGCGATCGAAAGAATTTGCGTATCCATTCGGATTGCATCTTCCGGACAGGCCTCCACGCAAAATCCACAGTAAACGCATTTACCAAGATCCAGAGTAAAACTTGCAGGACGTTTTTCAATATTCGGATCCGGATGCTCTTCTGCCACAATGTAAATGCATTTGGCCGGACAAACGGTTTCGCACATCATGCAAGCTACACAGCGAGGAGATCCATCTTCGCGTTTGGTAAGGCGGTGGCGCGTCCTCAAACGATAAGCAAGATCGCGTTTTTCTTCAGGATACATGATCGTTACCGCAGCACGCACAGCCTTAAAAAGGCCAAGCTTATGCATGACATGAAAAAACATATTACGCCAGAAGTGTCCGCCTGTGATGGCAACTCCGCGGATAATTTCAGGAAGATAAATTTTTTCCCAGAAATTCAGTACCGGCTGACGAATAACTTTGGTCTTAATGGCCATTAAAATTTCCTGACTGCTTTTATTTGTCTTTGAATGCAAGATTTGGCTGCGACTCTATTTAACTCAACTTCCTCTTGCGGCTATCGGGTTAGCAGAGGCATCATGATACCTGTCCTTAATTTGAATTTCAACGCTTCTTCTCATCCTTTTTATTTGGAATAAGATCCGAAGGAAGCCGCTAGCAACCAATGAGGACAGGCTCTGCTGAGTTACTTTTCATTCGCCTTTTGCCAAGCTTGACGCTGAAAAGTGGAATGATACAATACCTCCCCACTGTGACGCACGTCACAGCAGTACGGAATCATAAATAAGGAGGACCTCATGGTCAAGATCGGACAAAAAGTAGAAGAATTTCAATCACAAGCTTATCACCAGAACGAAGTTAAGACGGTTAAACTTTCTGATTACAAAGGAAAGTGGGTTGCTGTAGTTTTTTATCCCGCAGATTTTACCTTCGTATGTCCCACTGAATTAGAAGAACTTGCAATGCTTTATCCGGAATTCCAAAAACTGGGAGCGGAAGTCCTCTCCGTCAGTACGGACACGGCTTACGTTCATAAAGCTTGGCATGATGTCTCCCCAGCTATCAAAAAGATCGCATTTCCGATGGTGGCTGATCCTAATCACAAATTAGCTTCCTATTTTGGCGTGCTGGTTGAAGATTTGGGACTTGCCCTTCGAGGATCCTTTGTCATTGATCCGGACGGCGTTTTGAAATGCGCGGAGGTTCATGATCTCCCCATTGGACGCAGCGCAAACGAACTTCTCCGTAAAATTCAGGCGGCAAAGTTTGTTCGTGAAAATAAAGGTGAAGTTTGCCCAGCTAATTGGACTCCAGGCAAAAAGACTTTGAAGCCTGGTCTTGATTTAGTGGGTAAAATCTAAGATTCTTTATCCCGGGTTTCTCATGGATTTTTTTATTTCATGAGAAATGAGGATTAGAGGTTTTCAAAAGGCCGGATCCGAAAGGGTTCGGCCTTTTTTGTTGAACATCAAAAATCCCAAGCACCAAATTCCAAAAAACGATCTGTCATTCCGTCCGGTTTTCATTAAACCGGCACGGGAAAGTGCGAGGGTTAATGAAGCCCTCGCCATTCCGGACGCCAAAAGCCGATCCGGAATCCAGAAATGACACCAACTCACCCGATGCAGTAGTGTTTCACATTTCGAATTTAGTGCTTAGGATTTCGGATTTTTTTCTAATTTGGAGCTTGGGATTTGAGATTTGGGATTTTTGAATGGACTTTGATTTTAAAAAGTGATTTCTTCGCCAAATCCGCGGTTAGTGCAGGCCTCGAGCAGTTTGTAGAAAAACTCCTGCCGAAAAGCATCAATCTTATTCGCGTAACTCACCCGTTCTTTTTTGAGCGCCTCTTTTAAACTTTCGTTCAAAATGACATCCGAGTAAGCAATCAAGGCCAGGATCGGCAAATTAAAATCGCGGTGTCGCGCATCTTTCACAAAATCGATGATGTCGCGGATATGAGGATTGATCGTGTCGAGAATAATGCCATCAAAAAGCTGGCGGCGCAGAATTTCGCGCGCCTCAGTTAAACCCTTTGCGATTTCAATTTGCCAGTCTGCGGCACAGGTTTGGGCAAGCTGTTCTAAGGAGTCTCTGAGATCACGGTCGCGTTCTACAATCAAAATGCGTTTCATGGTTGCTGCGTTTTCGAAACAATCTCGCGGATACGTTCCGTAAATCGGCTGGGCTGCACATCATCAGGTTTCACAAAATAAGCTGCCACTCCAAGTTTACCGGTTTCCTGCCGCAATCCTACATCCACATAGCCTGACATGGCTACAACGGAAGCCTTGGGCCATTTGTTCTGGATCGCTCGAATCACGTCAAGGCCCGTGAGTGCGGTGGAAAGACGCATATCCACGACCGCAAGATCCAGGGTTTGCGAGCGGACCACGTCCAGCGCTTCTTCTCCGGAGTACGCAGTAAAAACCTGAAACCCAATTTCTTCGAGC
>CAZOOM010000019.1:13646-32310 GCA_964581425.1 uncultured bacterium
CTTTTAGAAAATCACAAATATCTTCTTCGTCATCAACGAGCAGTGCGTTCGGCATACACAAGCTCCATATCCGCTAACGGCAGTTTAATAATAAAAGTGGTTCCAAGCCCCACCTGGCTCTCGCATGAAATGCTTCCGCGGTGCACGGACTCAATCATGTGTTTACAAACAAATAGTCCCTGCCCCTGGCCAGCAGCTCCAAGGCTATTATCTTTACGGGCTTTTGTGGAGAAACCCTGAGCCCAAATCTTGGGAAGCATGTCTGCGGCAATACCCGGGCCATTGTCTGTAAGTGTGATTTTTGCCATTTTATCGTTATCCGGGTCCACGTCTCCGCGAATATGGATCCAGCGGTCGCGCTTATTTTCCATGGCCTCGTAAGAATTTTTGATCAGGTTCACGAAAACTTGTAGGAGCTGTTCCAGATTGCCGCGAATCATGACGTTCGAAGCCACTTCAAGTTTGATGTCGCAGCCTGTAAGATTTTCTTCATAAGTTGAAAACCTCGTGGCTTCAATGGCCTCATGAAAAATTACGCGAAGGCTGAGCGCGCTCATTTCACCTTTGGTGTCGCGCAAAATATCTGTTAGGGTCCGGACCACAGCATTGATACGGTGTGCGGCGCGGCTGGCACGGCCAATATCATCTTCAATCGAGGTAATGGTCTTAACCGCTTTTTGATATTCTTCTTCTGTAATTTTTTCTTTCAGATTTTCCATCGTGGCTTTGATTTTCGCAATCTTATCTTTGTACACAATGTCCGTACGCATCAGGACCGTGGTCAGCGGATTATTGACTTCGTGGCCAATAGCCTGGGCCATACCCACCATGGTTGCATTTTTTTCAGCCACAATCAGCGAGGCTTGAGTAACCTGGAGCTTCTCGTTGATCTCCCCAAGTTCCCGGTTCATTTCTGCAAGCTGCTGCGTACGCTTCACGGCTTCGTCATAAAGACGCGCATTTTCAATGGCAATGGCAGATTCCTGGGCCAGGCTGTAAAAAACATCCAGGTCTTCATCCGAATAAGGCTCATCTGATTTTTTTGCACCCAGAAGTAAGATATTTCTGAGCACAATTTCTTCATCCTTTTCGTTTTCTTTTTCACGCGTGGCTTCCTTCCCAATACCCACATCCGTGATGCGGCGGCGGAGAAAACTGGGGATGATGACTTCCGCGTGGCATGTTTTAAGAAATTCCATCACCACTTGAAGTCCGGTTCGGATTAAATGATTCTGACTTTTTTCAATGAGTTCTTCGAGTCTGCGGATTTCGATCGGAGATCGGGATTCGTACAAGTAGCGGATCACCATGTGATTTTCGTAAAGCACGCCTGGCGGCGACTCCTGATGCGTCAGCCCGCGCACAGCGCTCCTGACAAAATTTCCGCTTTGTTCACTTCGGACATACACCACCGCGTGTTTGATGCGGCATTTAAGAACAAGAAATGCCACGATGCGGCGCGACAACCATTTCAAGCTCTGGACAAACGCGATCGCATAACTCGCCTGCGCCACGATCGTGCTTAACTTAAACTGCTTCTGAAACAAAAACCGGTCTGTAATATTCACCAGAAATTTCCGCGTAGGATCGTAAAGCGACATCGCCAAAATAATTCCAAGCGCCGCGGAGTAAGAAGAGGTTAGCCCAGCGTACTGATCTAACCATTTCTGTGCAATTGTTGTCATCAGCACAGTTATTGTCATCACCATCGTAAATAGCCCGGCAAATACAAGTGTTCTCTTAATAATTACTTCGACATCTAGCAGACGATGTCGAATAATTCCATAGGTTGTTATTATAGGAAATAACAGAAAAATTAAAATTCCATAAGGAGGGAGACGATCATCGTAAACAAGTAAAAAGGCCGTTGAACCTGCCATGTAACCAACGCTTGTTGCTGTAATTAAAAAAAGTCTTTTCCGCTTCTCTGTTTCGTTCGTTGTCTTTAGAGAAGTGATCATCAAATAGAAGCTATATGCGACATAAAAGAAAAAATATGCAACAAACAACCAGTAAAATGTTCCTGGGTTAGTGTAATAAGAAAATTTCCACTTTGGAGTTAAAGGAGCGACTAAATATCCTGTGCAAAAAAGAACGAGTTGTGAAATGGCTAAAATAATACCTATACGCTGAACAACCATGGTACCTTTTGTCATTTTAAAAAAATAATTTTTTGTAAACTCCAGAAACGAGATTGGGATCAAAATAGCACCAAAATAATGAACACTATAAAATATATTCGCGATTTTTATACTATGAGTAATAGTCAAGAACCCCAGCCCACAACTCCAAAGAGATACGGTTACGCAAAATAGAAACCAGCTGATATATATTTTGTTTTTAGGATTAATATGAATAACCCAAAAGCCAAGTCACAAATTACTTTTGATTTGTTTCGGCCATATTTGTTATGAATGTCAACGTAAGATTCATTGATAACAGCAGCTGCGGTTGGAAATTCACCAGCTAAAACTGTAGCGGCAATAATCTCGGCAAATTTATCTGACTGACCTCCACCTACGCAACCCATTATGTTCAAACACTCATATTGAGTCCCCAACCCCGTGCCGCCACCCACAGTAGCTATAAGCAAGTTTTTCAGAATAACTTCGATTGCTAGGCTTTTATTATCAACAATGCTTACTTTTGTCGAGCAAACATGCGAACTACTAATATCCGCAACATCTTGACCGCAAGCCATAAAAATTGCAGCTATTGCATTTGCAGCATGAACATTCACAGATGTTATTCCCGCCGATGTACCGCACTCAATACAACGATCGAAGAAGTCTTTCATCTTAAAAGCATCTACCTTAAGCATTGCCAATGCTTTAGAACTAATGAGTCCTCGAGCTAATACCCGTCTACCATACCCCTCTGTTTCGTTTAGTAATGAATGATGTTTTACACCGCTATAGTGTGATCTGTGAAAAAAAGACACATTCAGATTTTCTCGAATAAATTTACAAATATTGAATGTAGCATGATTTATCATATTTAATCCCTGGGCGTCTCCAGTATCATATTTGCATCTTAGCAATAAATTTCTGTACGTTCTAATAAGATCAATTCCTAGTAATTTAGTATGACTGCTTTCGGATTCTGCGATTACTTTAATTCTATACATATTTTTATTAACAAAATCTTCAATTAGTTTATCCTCTCCATTTTTAATGGGAAACATTGGCGTAATATGTACTACCTTTGAAAGAACCTCTGCATAAATAGGTTCTGCAAAACTAAGCAGTCGTCCCCCAAGATCATACGTTAATAAAAGAGCCCCTTCTGTAGTAGCCATTGGTACCATAAATTCACCATCTGCATGTTTGCCCTTAACTACAATAGGACCCACAATTCCTAGTGGAATTTGAATTATGCCAATGGGGTTTTCAATGTTTCCCTTAAAATAGTTTGAATCATAAGTGCATCCTCTAATATGCTTGAGTGTAACTCCTGTTTTATTGGATAAGTAATCCGCTTTTTGATTTAAACTGTTTGCATCATAATTTTTACGAATTTGCTTAAATAATTTTTCTCTGTCTTCAGATAAAGAACTATCTATGGCCATATTCAAACTTTCTTTTAAAAAGATCTTTTTCTCTTATTATCGTCCCTACAAAGAAAATAATTAAAATTCTTATGTTCTAATTATGTTCTAAAAAAATGTTTCTGTGTGTTCAAGAAGGAATGGAGATGTAAAAAAATAACTGATTATGTCCATTTTTTCGAATCTCAATATTCCCATGATGCAATTCTTCGATAATACGCTTACAAACATAAAGACCATGGCCGCGGCCTGAAAATGACCTCCCTGCTTCCGGCTGTGCTTTAGTTGAAAATCCCTGATCAAAAATGCGCTTTGCCAACGCCTCTGGAATTCCCGGACCGCTGTCTGAATATTCAAACCAACTCCACTTCACACCCTCTATTTCCTGGTATCCGCATTTTAAGTAGATTTCTTTAGTCTGATTTTGTTCCATAGCCTCGATGGAGTTGATAATCAAATTCGTAAATACGCGCTCCAGCAAAACAAGATTGCCGTAAATGACAAAGTGGTCTGGAATTTCAACCATCAGCTGTATGTCTCGCAGTTTGTCACCCAGTTCGCGAATGATTTCATTCCATAAAATCCTAAAGTAAATTTCCTCACGAGTAGACTCACTTGAATTTAAAGTCCCTTCTGAAGTCTTAGCAATCACGCGGATGCGTTCCGCGCGCTCATGGATGATGTGGCTATACTCACATATTTTGTCAATCGCATGCTGATACCTGCCTTCAAGATGCGCCGCCTCTTCCCCGCTCAGTAAAGCAGCATAGATTTTTTTTAGTTCCACAGAATAGTTTTCAATGATTCCCATGGATAGGTCCTTCATCCCAACCAGAGAATTTTTGATTTCATGCGCAATGGTTTTAGCGTAATTCACCAAATCTGCTTGGCTTTGCAGTTTCAATTTGTGCTCCCGCTCTCTCATCATTTCTTCAAGCAGCCATGCGTTTTTAATGGCCACAACAAGCTCATTGCCTAACGTGGGTAACAAACTCAGCTCAAGCTCATCATACTTTTGATCTGATTTCTTTTTTCCGAGAACTAATAATCCAATGAGCCCCTCCTGGGACAAAAGTGGAATAACAATATTTGCTTTAAATGTTATCAATGGACGCAAGGTTTCCTTGACCATTATGTTTAACCGGTTCTCTTCCTGAAAATCAATGATAGGCCCGTGCTCGCTACAAAATTGAATCCACGGTTCGGCTTTTATAAAAATTTTTTGAGTTGCTTCAATGCCAAAAGAATCAATCCATTCAAGCTGATTGGTTTGTGGTCGTTGGACAAGAATAATACCGGACTCAATTTGCATAAGTTCTTGAAAAGCTGATAAAACCTTTCGAGCTAATTCAGATATTTCAAGAATACTCGTGAGCTTTTTTGAGACCTCATTTAGACTTCGTTGAATATCCCTACGGTTTTGAAATAGAAACCGATCTGTGATTTTTTCTAACCACCGCCGAGTGGGGTCATAGAACAAAATGCCAATGGCAAAACTGAGGGAGGTTGCGATTTTTGACGGAACGTAAACCTGCTTCGAAATAAGCACTTGCGTAGCAATGGTTACAAGACCCAACACGAGCATCACCATTCCAAACAGACCGGCAAATATTACCGTCTTTTTTAAAACGACTTCAATGCCAAGCAGCTGATGCCTAAAAATTGCACAAACAATTGAACTAGCAAAAATAAAAGCAGCGATATAACCGAATGGGTAAATAATAATTTTATATTTAATGACGTAATCCACAACACCAAAACAGCCGATCAGGATGCCAATAAAGACAAATTTAATTTGATTGAAGTATCTTGAATCGACCTGATTTTTGGATGTTAATAATGCCCGCAATAATAAAACTGCTCCTGTTGAAAACGTAATCATAAAACTCAGAAGAACTACCCAATAAAAAGGTCCAGCCACAGGATAAAATCCCCAATAATATTTTTCGATATCTCGATAAATCAATGAGGACCATGTAAAAGGCAAGATGGCAATAGCTAATGCATAGAATATATAAAGCAACAAGCTTTTGAACTTCCCTAAAAAAATCATAATAAAATGGACTGTAAATACTGGGATAAAAAGTACGCCAACACACCCAAATCGAGCCCAGAAAATAGCCTGCGTTGGATCTGAAGTAAAATACATGATCGAATAGCCAAAAAGCCACCAACTCAAACTTAAACAAAATAAGCAGAGTGGTACGCTGCCAGGTGACGTTTTCCGCTTACTAAAAATAAAACCGCTTAAAACAAGAAGGATCCCGCAAGTAATCGCTGGTGGGACAGCATAGAGATTTATTTGCACAGCACAAACTCCAGCACAAAAATAGCGCCGCCAAAAGGCGCCTGTTTTGCACTTAACTTTGCCCCCAATCGCTCAGCAAGTCGGGAGGTGATGTAAAGACCAAGACCCACGCCTTGTTCTTTGGTGGTGTAAAAGGGTTTGAAGATTTTCTTGAGATCCTCGTGCGAAATTCCAGGACCATTGTCTTCAATCTGAATCTCCATATGCCCTTCTAACTTGAGCGTGCGTATATGAATCTCTCCTTCTCTAGAATGAGCCAACTTTAAAGCCTGCAAAGAATTTAAAAGCAGATTAAAGAGAATTTCTTCCAGCGCACCTCGATCCGTATAAACCACCGACGACTCTTTGGGGAAATCCTGTTTAAGCACAATATTGTTCGACATGAGCTCATGATGCAGCAAAGGTAATAAAGATTCCAGCACCTCGGGAAGAGGAACCGCAGCAAATACGGGCGAAGTAAATGTTTTTTGGCGTACAAAAGAGGTAAGGCGACTCACAATTTTAAACGCACGCTCGGCCTGATCGCGGGAAGAACGCAGACAATCTTCTGCCGCTAAGGCAGCTTTTGTGGAATCTGCCAGCACGCCTTCTTTGCGCCGCTCCAAAAATGATTCTGCTTGAGTTTGAATAATATAAAGAGGGTTTTTCAGTTCATGATTAATGCTCGCACTTAATATTCCCATTTCAATGAGTTTTTGCTGGTGCGCAGCAAGAGCAACACTTTCAAGACTAAAAAGATTTTGACGCGAAATGAAATAAGATATGATCAAGGGATTAAAAGGCATAATAAACATGCCGTACTGCGGAAAATCTATTCTGTAAATCGGAAGAAACGTCAAGCTGCCCCCGATAAATCCAAATAAGGACGCAATCACCAGCCCCAGCGTTGCCATCTTTTCATCTGCTCGGCATTTTTGGGCTGTGTGGATAAGTTCGATAAACGCAAAGCACACACACATCAAAAAAAGAATCGTGTAGCAGACATAAAAGGGCCCTGGAAACGGGTAATGGTTAAAAGCGCCGATCGGTCCCATGCGAGGAATAAACCATGGAGAAAATGAAAAAAGAACGACTGTGATTCCAATACCATAAGCTGTTTTAAGAAATAACTTGCTGAGCCTTGTTTTGCTCTCACTATAGACAATCGCAAAATGATACCAAGCCGGGCCAATCAAAGCCGCGAATGCATTGGCAATTTTGCCCACAAAATGCGCTGATGCGTAACTGATATTAGAACTGATCATAATGGCAAAAAACACACCCCAAAGAGAAGCAAAAATGGAAAAAAGAAGATATTTGTGTCCGACTGAGTCTTGCCGTTTCCACCAAATCAAAAAACCCAGCATCAGTGAACAAAAAGAAAAAAGCAGGATTGCAAAATTATAGGGTGTCATTATCAATCTCTATGGGTGTTACTCGTTAAACTCCATTCTGAACGTTGTGCCCTGATTGAGAACTGACCGGGCATGAAGCTTCATTCCAATCCTCTCAGCAAGTCGGGAGGTGATGTAAAGACCAAGACCCACGCCTTGTTCTTTGGTGGTGTAAAAGGGTTTGAAGATTTTCTTGAGATCCTCGTGCGAAATTCCAGGACCATTGTCTTCGATCTCAAGCACCGTCTTTCCCGCTTGAGACAAACTTCGAAAAATAATTTGCCCGCCCTGTTTTTTTACCTTTAAAGCCTGAATAGCGTTTAAAAATAAATTAAAGAGAATTTCTTCTAAATAACCTTTATCCGTTTTGATCACAGCCACACCACGAGCAAAATCGGTTTTCATTTCAATCTTGTAGCTCATCAACTCATGACGCAGGAGAGGTTCTAGATCAGCAAAAACATTCTCAAGATTAACTTCTTCGAGCACGGGCTGAACAAAGTCTTTTTGACGCACAAAAGTTGTCAAGCGTTTGACGATTTGAAAAGCCCGCTCCGCTTGATCGCGTACGGTTGTAAAACCTTCCTGAGAATAAGATCGGACCTGGGCCGCGTCTTTCAAAGATCCTTCTTCGTTTTTCAGGAGAAATAATTCAGCTCTGCTCTTGATAATGTAAAGTGGGTTTTTGAGTTCGTGATGGATACTCGCGCTCAAAATTCCCATTTCCATAAGTTTTTGTTGATGGGCCGCCAAGGCCATACTTTCAAGACTGAAAAGATTTTGCCTGGAAATAAAATAGGAAATAATCAGCGGGTGAAACGGCATGACAAAAATACCATACTGAGGAAAATCAATACGGTACGCGGGCAAGAACGTAAGCCCTCCGCCTATAAATCCGAAAAGAGAAGCAATGATCAACCCAAGCGTGGCGGTTTTTTCATCCGATTGACTGCGCAGCATTTTTTTTATGAGTTCGAAATACGCCAGATTCACACATAAGACAAACAGGATGGTAAAACACACATAAAGCGGGCCTGGATAGGGATAATAGGGAAAAACTCCAATGGGTCCCATTTTAGGAATGAACCAAGGCGTGTACGCAAACAGTGCAATGACGATGGCAACGCCGTAAGTCACACGCAGAAATATTTTACTCGAGCGTGTTTTGCTGTCGTTATAGACCACAGCAAAGTGATACCAAGCAGGACCTATGAAAGCACCAAAAGCATCCGCGGTTCTGGCTGAAAAAAGAGCAAGCGCATAATCAGTATTGGTACTCATGAGAATGGCGCAGAAAACGGCCCAGAAAGACGAAAAGATCATCACCAAAAGATATTTGTGACCCACGGAATCTTGCCGCTTCCACCAAACAAGAAACCCCAGCATGCACGTGCAAAAAGAAAAGAGTAAGAGACAAAAATTATAAGGCGTCATTTTTTTCTCAACAAGATTCTGCTCAAGCAAACTCCATTTGAAAAGTAGTGCCGCGACCTTGCTGAGAGCGGACATTGAGTTTGATCCCAGCGCGCTCAGCCAACCTTGAAGTCACATAAAGACCAAGACCTACGCCTTGCTCCTTGGTGGTGAAAAAGGGATTAAATATTTTCTTCAGCTCTGCTTCTGAAATTCCGGGTCCGTTGTCTTCAATTTCAAGCTTGATCCTGCCAGCCGTGTTTACACTGCGAAAAATAATTTGTCCGCCTTGTTTTTTTTCCTTTAAAGCCTGAATAGCATTTAAAAATAAATTAAATAGAATTTCTTCTAAATAACCTTTGTCAGTTTTGATCGAGGATGCATGCGGACTTAATTCAGTTTTCATTTCGATCTTATGGTTCATGAGTTCATGGCTCAAAAGAGGAGTAAGATCCGCCATCACTTGCGATATACTCACATCTGCCATGACAGGCTGATCAAAGGTTTTTTGACGCACAAAAGTGGTTAAGCGCTGCACAATTTGAAATGCCCGCTCCGCTTGATCTTGAACGTTCTGAAAACCCTCGTCCGCAGCTTGAAGTGCGAGCGCAGCATCTTGGGAGCCATTTTCTTTTCTCTTGAGAAGAAAAACCTCGGCCCGGCTCTTAATAATGTAGAGGGGATTTTTCAACTCGTGATTAATACTGGCGCTTAACATTCCCATTTCCATCAACTTCTGCTGGTGAGCAGCTATGGCTACTTCTTCAAGATCAAACAAACCCTGACGCGCAATAAGATAGGAAACTAGAAAGGGATAAATGGGCATAATAAATAATCCATATTGCGGTAGAGGTATACGATAAACCGGAATAAACGAGAGCGTCCCACCAATAAACCCTATAGCTGTAGCAATGATGAAATATAGAAAATGATTTTTTCGTGCTCTTGATGGCGCTTGTCTTACGCAGTCCAAAAGTTGCTTAAAACCAAGCCCGCTTGCGACAATAAAGTGGAGGTTATAAAACAGAAACAAATTTCCGGCCAAGGGGAAATATTTAAAACCTAGAAACGGAGTGACTCTGCTTATCAGCAAATTTGAAAGAATAAATGGAGTGATCAGAACAGCGATTAAATAAAGAACTAAAGTGGTGCGTTTGTGTCTCAATTTTAAAGAGGAATATGTATACACATCTACAAAATGATACCATGTTGGCCCCAACCACAAAGCGCTTCCATTCATAACTCTGCCGCATAAAAGCGCTGTTGATTCAGGAACTGAAGCCATCATTAGAATAGAAAATAGAATCCCCCACAAACTTACAAAACATGAGAAAAGAAAGAAAAGCTGACCCACGGTATCTTGCCTTTTAAGCCATACGAGAAGACTCAATACAAAAGAAGATATGGCAAAAAATAAAACTGCAAAGCTATAGGGATTCATATTTCAAAATTTTGGTTTGTCCTTAACTGTCTCCACTAAAAATGAGCGCGGCCATCAAATGCTTTTGAGCTTGATCAAAAAATAAAAGACCCGTGAAAGTATCGGCTGAAGAGGGGCTTCTATTAAATGGTCGCCATTCAAAAGGAGGTTTGGAAAAGTACAGGGTGCAGCGTGGAGGGTACAGAGGAGGATAAAGTTAGAATTAAAGTATTAAAGATTGAAAGAGGTCATTAGCATGAAGCGACCACTCTGTACTCTAATTTGAGCTTTTCTTGCTAAATCAAAAGAAGGACTAGCGCGGTAAGAACAACGTTGGCCAAGGCAATGGGGAAAAGACCCTTCCAGCCAAGGGCCATGAGTTGATCATAACGAAAGCGCGGAAGCGTCCAGCGTACGGTCATAAAAAGCCAGCAAAAGGCGACGACTTTGATAATAAACGCGTTCACCTGAAGGAACGCAACTCCCCACTGTGGGAGCAGTAAGATCGAGCCCCAGGGAAAACGGAATCCATCCGCAAATAAATAAGGAACTTGCCAACCGCCCAGAAAAAAGGTCGTGGCCAGGCAAGCAATCATAATGGTCTCGATAAAATCCGTGAAAAAGAACATGCCGAATTTCATGCCCGAATATTCTACGAAATATCCCACGATTTCAGACTCCCCTTCAGGAAGGTCATAGGGAATACGTTTGGTTTCTGCAAGTCCGGCCGCCAGAAAAAGGAAAAAGGCCACAGGCTGCGTAAAAATTCCCCAAAGCGGAATCCATCCCCACACGTGATGGCCCTGACTGCGGACAATTTCTTGAAGATCCAGTGAGCCGGCAATCATGATCATGCCAACCAGCGTTGCTCCGAGAGTAATTTCATAAGCCAGCATTTGACTTGAGGCCCTCATCCCGCCAAGAAAAGCATAATTATTATTCGATGCAAAACCGGCAAGAATCACCCCGTAAACGCCCATGGACATCATGGCAAACACAAAAAGCACGGCCGCATTTAGCGGAGCCACTTGCAAATTGATCACGAGATTTCCAATCACGAGCTTGTCTCCGAACGGAATCGCGGCAAATCCCACAATCGCAAAAGTCATGGAAAGAAAAGGTGCCAGGGTGTGGAGAAATTTATCCCCAAAAGGCGGAATGAAATCCTCTTTAGTAAACATCTTGATCGCGTCCGCAATGGGATGAAAAAGTCCAAGCTCGTTGACCGGCTTCAGCAGCCAATTGATGGGAGCCGCCCATTTCCACGGCAGCGTGATGTAGGCGCGGTTGGCTCCGATGCGGTCCTGCATCACGGCGCTTTGCTTGCGCTCAATCCAAGTATGAACAGCTGCGTAATTCAGCACAAAAGCAAAAACACAAATCGCTAAAATAATTGTGATGATCATAATTTTTCTTTGTCAGGGACGGTTCTTTGCAAAGAACCGTCCCTGCTCGTTAAAGAATGTTGTCGTACCGCTCCAACGACGGAATCGTGGGCGCTGCGAAAGACCGAATATCACTTCCGCCAGTTCCCATCTGATTAAAATCTAAACCTTGAAATGCTTTTTCCGTTCGGCTGAGCTCACTAAAAATCTCCTCGGCATTAAAATATCCGATGGATAATTTCAGCGCAGCTGCCAAATCTACAAGAATTTTCCACTCGGGAAGCGCTTCTCCCATGGGATAAAGCGCGCGTTCAAATTTCTGAATCTTACCTTCAAAATTAGTAAACGTTCCTTCTTCTTCTGCGTGAGTGGCTGAGGGAAGAACGTAGGTGACCGTCTCCGTCCCCTGGTGATGATTAGAAGCTAACATCACAGACCACTGAAGCCCTTTGAGCGCCAAGCTGACCAGCGCAGGATCGGCAATCGCAAAAAGATCCTGGCCAAAAAAGATCGCACCGGCATAGGCACCGGACTTCGCGTCTTTCAAAAAGGTTTCAAGTGCCTTTGCATCTTCCTTAAACCCCAAAGTATCCGCACCTTTTCGATTCGGATTTTTATCCGATCGGATGAGAAAATCGTCTTGATTCCCGTCTTTCTTGGGAGACACAAGAAGCATGGTTTTGACTTTAAGTTCGTCCTTGAAAATCCGGCGCGCCACAAAAAGATCTTCATTGGAAAGTTGTGGAGACAAAAGAACTGCGATCTTGCCTTTGGCCGAAAAAATTTTCGATGCAATCTCAGAAAGTGCCGCAGCCCAATCCACTTGAGCAAGGGACTGATCTCCGCGTTTGAGCACTTCAGTTACGCGATTATGATCGTGCATTTTGTAGTCATAGCGACCATCATCGCACATCCACCACTTATTCACTTGCTCATTAAAACGAGGCTTCAGACGCACGACGCGCTCTCCGCCAGCATGATGCAGCCGATCCGTAGAATAATGGATTTGAATATTGCAGCCCCGAGAACAGCCGGTGCAGACGGAATCCGCGGAACGAAGATACCAAACGCGTTTTTTGAAACGAAAATCTTTATCTGTCAGCGCACCGACCGGGCAAACGTCCACGACGCATCCGGAATAATGGTTGTTTAATTCTTGGCCAGGAAAGAGTTCGATCAAGCTGTGATCCCCACGATTAATGACCCCGAGTTCCTGCGTCTTGGAAATTTCATCCGTGAAGCGGACACAGCGCGTGCAAAGAATGCAGCGCTCCTGATCCAGCATTACGCTTGGACCAATTTGATAAGCCTTCTTTTTCTTGATCTTGTCTTCATTGACGCGGCTCTCATAAAGGCCGTGCTTCATGTAATAATCCTGAAGCCAGCACTCACCTGCCTGATCGCAGACCGGACAATCGAGAGGATGATTGGAAAGAATAAATTCCAGAACATGCTGCCGGGTCTTGATGACTTTTTCGGTATTCGTCTTCACCACCATGCCATCTTGCGCCGTCATGTGACAAGCGATCTGGAGCTTCGGCATCTTCTCAACTTCAACAAGACACATGCGGCAATTGCCCGCCACTGAAAGTCCGGGATGGTAGCAATAGTAAGGGACATCGACGCCGGATTTTTTCGCGGCCTCAATCACACGTGTCCCTGCCGGGACCTCGATTTCTTTACCGTCAATAATCAACTTGGGCATTTTTCCTTCAACCTTAAAGTAACTTGAAACCTGGTTACTGGCAACTGGTGACTAGTTTCTCAGGGACGGTTCTCGAATGGCCATGACCATGAGAACCGTCCCTGGTTAATACAGATTTTCCGCTGCGGATAAAGTCTTCGAACTCGGCGCGAAATTTTCGCGGATAACTTCCAAGCGGCATCGCGGCTCCATCCGCAAGCGCACAAATCGTCGTGCCTCCCATGAACGCGCAAATATCCAGCAAGTGATCCAAGTCTTTGATTTCACCGCGGCCTTCACAAATGCGGCGAAGAATTTTATAAACCCAGCCCGTTCCTTCGCGGCACGGCGAACACTGACCGCAGGATTCGTGCGCATAAAATTGCATGGTCACATAAAGTGCGGAAACAAGGCACGTGGTATCATCCATCACGATCACTCCGCCCGATCCCGCCATCGTGCCTTTGGCGCGCAGCTGATCAAAATCCATTCCGACATCAATTTCATCAGCGGTCAAAATCGCTGCAGAAAGTCCACCCGGAACCACGGCCTTGAGTTTCCGGTCTCCGAGAATTCCGCCCGCGTGTTCATAAATGATATCGCGAAGTTTGGTCCCGAGAGGAAGTTCGTAAACTCCGGGTCGCTTCACGTGCCCCGAGACTCCAAAAAGACGCATGCCGCCATTATTCGGCGAACCGAGTTTCAAATGCCACTCAGCGCCGCGATCCACAATAAATGGTAAATAAGAAAGTGTTTCCACGTTATTGATTACGGTCGGACATCCAAAAAGACCGACCACTGCCGGAAAAGGCGGTTTCAAACGAGGATAACCTTTTTTTCCTTCGAGCGATTCAAGCAGCCCGGTTTCTTCTCCGCAAATGTACGCGCCAGCCCCGCGATGAATCACAATATCGAGATCAAAATCTTTTCCGAAAATCTTTTTTCCAAGATAGCCCTTGGCGTAAGCCTCTTCAATCGCACGCTTCGTAATTTGATATTCGTTCACATATTCGCCGCGGATATAAATGTAGGCCTTGTGAATGTTGTTCGCGTAGGAAGCGATGATCATGCCCTCGATCAAAAGATGCGGGCAGTGGCGAAAAATATATTTATCTTTGAAGGTTCCCGGCTCACCTTCATCTCCGTTCACCACCAAATAAATCGGCTTTCCGGTATTTTGAGGAATGAAGCTCCATTTCGTTCCCGTAGAAAATCCCGCGCCGCCAAGTCCGCGAAGCCCTGACTTTTTGACCTCTTCGATCAAACCCTTAGCGTCAAACTTTTCAAAGGCCTTCTTGGCAGACTGATATCCGCCTTCCTTGATATAGTCTTCAAGGAAGAAGGTCTTGCCCGGAACAAAATATTTTGAAATTAGTTTTTCCATAAATTGAATTAGGGACAGGTCTGCTTTGCTTTCCTAGACCTGTCCCTGTCTCTTAATTATCTCATCAATTTTTTCTTTGGTGAGCGGTCCCACAAATTCTTTGTCGTTCACTTGCATCATCGGAGCGACTTCACAGGCGCCCAGACATTCCACTTTTTGAATGGCCCACTTCCCGTCTTTGGAAACCTCGCCTGCTTTGATCCCGAGTTTTTCCTCAAGATACTCAAGCAGATTCGTCCCTCCTGCCAGATGACAGGAAAGTGTGCGACAGACATTGAACCGCGTTTTCGCGCGCGGCTTAGAGTAGTACAGCGTGTAAAAGGTCATCACTTCGCGCACATCGATTTCGGAAATGCCGATGTAAGCCGCTACCGCCTTTTCATCTTCAAGAGAGATATGGCCTTTTTCTTCCATCACGTGATGAAGCACTTCAAGAAGCGCTGCGCGGCGAGTTTCATACTTCGAAACCAACGCATCCAGTTTCTTTTGAAGGTTTTCTGAAAATAATGGTTTTATTAGCTTACTCATATTGAAATCCCAAATTACAAAATAAAAATTCCAAACAATTTCCAAATCCAAAATTCCAAATTTGGTGCTTGGGATTTGGGTTTTGGAATTTATGGCTCATCGATCCAGTTCTCCGCCAATCATATTGACAGATCCAAATGTTGGAATTAAATCCGCAAGCATGGTTCCGTTGATCAACATCGGAAGCGCGGCTACGATCATAAAACACGGCGGCCGGCACCTCACCCTATAAGGTTTTCCGGTTCCGTCACTCACCACATAAAATCCAAGCTCTCCGTTTGCACCTTCCAAAGGAAAATACGCTTCGCCTTTTGGCGGCCGAATCCCGTGACCGTCCATCACCATTTTAAAGTGATGCATTAAACCTTCAATGTTGGAGTACGTATCTTCTTTTGCCGGAGCCACGGCACGCTTATCATCAGCCTGCATTTCAGAATAAATCCACTTCCCGGTTCCCTGAAGCGTAGGATCAAAATTTGCAGATTTAGACCCCAACCCTTCTACCAAGCCCATTTTGGCTTGATCCACCATGTCCTCTGCCTTAATCACATTACCTTCCATGTCCACGCGCACAGGGCCTTGCGGAATCTGAGCCAGCGCTTGTTCGACAATGCGAAGGCTTTGCTCCATTTCTTCCATGCGGCAAAGATAACGGTCGTAATTGTCGCCCTTGGTTCCCACTGGAATATCAAAATCAAAACGATCGTACACCAGATAAGGCTGGGCTTTTCTCACATCGTAATCCGCTCCGGTTGAGCGAAGAAAAGGTCCTGTGATGCCGTAAGCGATCGCATCCTCTTTGGAAATCACGCCTGTGTCTTTCACCCTGTCCACAAAAATTCGGTTCTTGGTGAGAAGCGCGTGACACTCGGCTAAAACTTTGCGCGTTTCTGCAATCACACCCTTGCATTTTTCTGCAAAGCCTTCGGGTAAATCCCCTTTGACTCCGCCAACACGCATGTAGGAAATCGTGAGGCGTGCGCCTGTGACCATTTCCACAAGCTCATAAAGCCATTCACGGGCCTTGATAAGATAAAGAAACGCGCTGAAAGCTCCAAGTTCCATGGCTGAGGCGCCCACGCAAGTTAAGTGATCCGTGACCCGAGAAATTTCACACAAAATCACGCGGATATATTTCGCACGCTCCGTGATATCGAGATCAAAAAGTTTTTCCACAGCCAGGCAGTAACCCGTGTTGTTAATGAGCGGAGAAACGTAATTTAAGCGATCAGAAAAAGGAAGGACCTGAAGATAACCAAACTGCTCGGAATCTTTTTCAAAAGCACGGTGGAGATATCCGATCTCCACATCCGAACTTACAATATTTTCACCGTCGAGTTCGGTTACAATGCGCACAATGCCGTGCATCGCCGGGTGCGAAGGCCCGACGTTGAGCATCATGGTTTCAGTGCGTGTTTTTTTGTATTCTGCTTGTCCCATGTTCCTTAGTAACCAGAAACCCGTAACCAGCAACCAGGCTTTAAACTTGGTTACTGGCAACTGGTTACTGGTTTCTTCCTAATTCTTCGGTCCAATCAACGGCTGTCTTTTATTAATCGGATAATCTTTGCGAAGCGGATGCCCGACAAATTCTTCGTACATCAAAATGCGTTTCAAATTCGGATGATTTTCAAAGCGAATGCCGAACATGTCCCAAACTTCCCGCTCAAGCCAATCCGCAATGGGCCAAAGTCCTGTGAGACTGGGGACCACGGGATCGCGCTCGTCAACTTTGATCTTGAGCCGCAATCTGTGATTCTTGTTGATCGAATAAAAGTGATACACCATTTCAAATCGCGGCTTCCATTTCATCTCATAACCATCCACCGCTGTTTCATCAATCAACATGTTCATATCAAAACGCGAATCGGTTTTAATGAACTTGGCAATCTCCAAGAGCGACTCCCGGCCAAGATACACCGTTTCATCCCCGTGACTTGCATGAGTCTCGAGAATTTTTCCCGGAAATTCGGTTTTGAGTAATTCGTGTAGATTATTCATCTTAATTCTATTTATAAATTCCAAATCCTAATTTCCAAGCACCAAACAAATTACAATTTCCAAATGACCATCATGATCATCAGGTTGGAATTTGGGATTTGGTGTTTGGAATTTGCATCATAGTTCTTGCTTTTGTGCCTGTATTTTTTCCTGAAGTTTCATCAGACCATCCAAAACGTTTTCAGGACGCGGAGGACAACCTGGAATATAAACATCCACAGGGATAATGGTATCAATGCCTTGAACCGTCGAATAGTTGTTGTAAAACCCGCCGGTGCACGTACACACGCCAAAAGCCACCACCCATTTGGGGTTGGTCATTTGCTCATAAATCTGACGAAGCACAGGCGCCATCTTGTGCGAAATCGTTCCCACGACAAAAAGAACATCCGACTGACGGGGTGAAAAACGCGGAAGCCCAGCTCCGAAGCGGTCCACATCGTAATGCGAACATGCCGTGGACATGTATTCCATACCGCAGCACGCAGTGATGAAAGGATATTGGAAAATCGAATATTTTCGCGCCCATCCAATCGCTTCATCCAGTTTTGAGGTATAAAAACCTTCCGGCGCAGTCATCATTTCCATTGAAACGCGTCCTTTCTCCAGGCATAAATAAATCCGAGCTCAAAAATCGCAAGAAAAGCCATCATCGACCAAAAAGCCGGCCAGCCGATTTCACGGAACACAACCGCCCAGGGAAAAAGAAAAATCAGCTCAATATCAAAAATCACAAAAAGCATACCCACAAGATAAAAACGAACTGCGGATTTTCCCACAGGCTGGGAAAAAGGTTCCATGCCGCATTCAAACGGCGTCATTTTTTCAGGCGTAGGTTTTTTGGGCCCCAGTTTTTCGGCGAGGAGGATAAAAACTCCGGAAACGCCGGCAGCAATCGCAAACATCGCTAAAATTCCAAAATGACTTTCCATCACCAACCTAATTTATTTTGCTTTAAACCGATTCAATTCAATAATGACTGCAGTCGTGCAAGTGCTTTTTGAGCAAGCGGGTATTCCGAATTTTCCCGAAGCGCATTTTGATAGCAATCGATCGCGCGAAACCACTCCCCTTTGGCTTCCCAAATCCGCCCTAAGTTGTAGTGCGGATAGCAATAACTCTCGTAACGCGAAGCTTTGAGGGCTTTTTCTAGCCAGGGAATCGCATCTTCATAACGCCCGGTTTCGATAAAATAAGACCCGATGTCATTGTAAGGATTTCCGTAGTCCGGATCCTGCTGAATGGCTTTTTTACATTCTTCAATGGCATCGTCAAACCGGCCTTGAAAACTGTAAGCCCAGCCAAGAAACGTGTAAGCTTCGGGAGTAGGATGAAGTTCCAAAGATTTTTGGTAGAGCTGAATCGCTGTCTCCAAATCACCTTCGGTCTGTTTTTGATAGGCCTCATGAAAAAATCGAAGGGCCTCACTGTAATAATAGCCGCCTGCCTCGTTCATCACAGGTTCCTTTGACTCTAAACGATCGCGAAAGATCTTGATCGTGCGTTGGTTTCTCATCGAATTTTGTAACCCAAGTCGCTATCGGGGGTTTTGAACTTCTATTCTATTGCAGGGAAACGTGTAAGCGGGGATTATATCAGAAAGCTAAAATGCCACCAAATA
>CAZOOM010000020.1:0-20284 GCA_964581425.1 uncultured bacterium
GATGGTACTGGAGCAAATTTCGAAATATGGTTGGGAAAATCTCTTCGGACCAGCGGTGACTTCCACTCCCCAGGAACGGATACAGGTTATTCAATCCGTGCCGAGTGCTTCTAGGGCAAAACCTTGGAGTTACTAAGTGAAACGCTGGTTTTTAAAAAATCCTGCGCTGTTCAATCAGGTCAAGAATTTAGTCGCTAAAAATTATCCAGATTTACGGATAGATGACTCGACTGACCGGGTAACTTTGCGCGGCAGTTTCCCCGTATATGCGAAGGACACGGTTGTAGACCGCTTCCAAATCGAGGTCGAGTTTCCCGACAACTATCCGGAAGGCATTCCTATTGTCCGTGAAGTGGGCAGCAGAATACCTCACCATAACGATAGACACGTCATAGTAAAAACAAAATCTGCTTGTCTGTTTTTGAAAGAAGAACGCTCGAAGCATTATCCGCCAGGAAGTACGATTCTTGATTTTCTCAAAGGTCCTGTGAATGATTATTTCTTATGGCAAACCGAGTTTGAATTGACAGGCAATCCCACAGTTAAAGCGCGATCTCCCGGCTTTGATGGGATTATGGAATTTTACAAAGAAGAACTTGATATCGAAGACCCGAAGGCTATTTTGAACTGTATTGATTACTTGAGGAAGGAAGCAAAAGGACACTGGCCATGCTTTTGCGGTGGAGAAAAGAAGCTGCGCGAATGCCATTTCGAAAAATTTTCTGCTCTGAAAACTAAAGTGCCGTCCAAAATCGCAGAGGAATTTTTTGACACTTTAGAAAAAGCAAGGATTCAAAACAAATCAAAAATTTGAATGTAAGAGAGAATAGAATATGAAATTTGCACTGGTGAATGGAGAAAAGGCAGAAGCTCAGCCAGAGATGCGCCGAGGTACCTGCTTATATTGCCAAAGCGAAACAATTGCCAAATGTGGGGATGAAAGAATTGAGCATTGGGCGCACAAAAGCAAAGTTTCGTGTGATCTATGGTGGGAGAACGAAACAGAGTGGCACAGAGCATGGAAAAATCATTTTCCTAAGGAATGGCAGGAATACATCCATACCGATCCCGTAACTGGAGAAAAACATATCGCAGACATAAAAACTGATAAGGGGCTCGTAATAGAATTTCAGCATTCTTCCATCAAATCGGATGAGATAAAAAGCCGTGAAGCTTTCTATAAAAATATGGTGTGGGTTGTTGACGGCACACGCCTGAAGAAAGATTACCCACGCTTTTTGAATGGTACCGGGTACCAAAGGGACAGGTAAGGATTCTTGACAGGAATAATGATTAGGAGTTGAATACTCCGCATCACAAACCACGAGGGTTGTGGCAGACGCGTAAAGATCGAGTTCGGGTTGCCCTCCAGAATATAAAACATCTGGAGGATTTTTTATGCCTAGAGTTCCGCGCGAGCAGTCGTCTAGCGGCTGTTATCACGTCATAATCCGTGGGAATAATAAACAGACCTTGTTTCCTGAGCCTCAGGATTTCGAGAAGTTTATTGAGCTCATGATTTCCCGTTTGGATTCAGCGCTGATCCATCTTTATCATTACTGTCTGATGACGAATCATGTGCATCTTGTCATGCGCTGCGAAAACAAAGCGCACCTTGCCCGTTACATGCATAGCATTCAGCGCAGTTATCATCATCACTACCGAAAAACTTACACCCTTTTTGGTCATTTGACCCAAGGGAGGTACAGGAGTTTTCCCATCGAAGAAGATGCTTATCTGTTGGAATGCGGGCGCTATGTGGAAAGAAATCCGGTGCGAGCTGGGCTAGTCTCCAATCCCGAGGATTGGCCCTATAGTAGTTACGGTTTTTATGCGTTTGGAAGAGCTGTCAAAGGGATTGAAAGCTCCGTATCCTATCTGGGTCTTGCAAGTGAAACGTCGATCCGACAGGAGATCTACCGGGAGCGGATGATGGTGACTCGTCCTTATGAGGATCTGCTTTTCCGTCGGCTGCAAAAAATGTGAAGCAAGGTAAGTGTCCCTTTGGTACCGGGTACCGTTTAGAAAGACTTCAGATTGCCAAAAATTCGCCGTTCATTTTGAAATGAATCTCTCAAAAATTGCGTTTTCTTTATTTCTCGCGCTTGCACTCACTTTCGCAGGGACAACGCCTGGGCGCGCGGAGGATGCACCATACAAGTGGAAACTCAAACGAAGCGAGGACGGGGTCGAGATCCGGGTAAGACGTGTGCAAGGATCCGATTATCTTCAGTTTAGCGGCTCGGTGCTTCTGAATGTCCCCCTCCAAGAACTTCTGCGTCTTTATGAAGAACACGAAGATGGCCGCATGCCGGAGTGGTTTTACGGATGCAAATCGGTTCGTTTGATGGAAACAAAATCCCCGGATGAAAAAATATTTTATATGGTTTTTTCCATGCCTGCTCCGATGCGTGACCGGGACATTGTTTATTCCCGAAAGCGCAGCACGGATCCTGCAAGCGGCCGAGTGGTGTATGAAATCCGGGGGCTGAAAAGTTCTTTTCCCAAAGCGGATCACAAAGTGAGGATGCCTTCGATTGAAGTGACCTGGCAGCTAACTCCGACTCCTGAAGGAAAAACGCAGATTTATTACGAACAGCACTGTGATATCGCGAGCATTCTTCCGGCCTGGCTCGTTAATGCCATGGCCGATGAAGTGCCGTACAAAACTCTGACCGGCCTCAGAAAAATCACCGATGCGTTAAACGCCAAACGCGGCTAACCCGCAATTCTAATTCCTATAAGGAACTAGCCGAGCAGGTTCGCATAATATCTTTCTTCAGCTTCGGCTTTGATTAAGATGGACTGGATATCGCTCAAAATTTTCGAAGTCAGTTGAGCCGATAATTCGGTTTTGATCTTTGCTATTTCACTGAGTGCTTGCTGGAGATGGGCTTGCACTTCCTCTGCGGTGATGGTGGCAACCCTGGAAGGATCTGTCTCGATCTCAGCCACAAAAGCACCCTCTGTTTCCAGAAATGAAGTGAAATGAAGAAGACCCGTCAGCTCCGCGGTAAAGGAAGTAAAGCCCGCGGTTTCGGCCTTGGTTTTTAACGCCTTAAATTCTGCGCCTTTTGCAGCCATTAAATCTCGAGTTGCTGTTCCCTTATAATCATCGTAATTCCGGTTGAATTCATCAGTAAATGCCGCGATCTGATTCATTTCATTTTTGAGATCTGTCACCGAAAGAGCCGCGGTCAGCGTTATCGCGTTCTCCTTATTGATCTTTACTTCATAAACCTTGGTTTGAGTCGGATCGCTTTTTAAAACAGTGGTCACGGTCATTTTGCCAGCTCCGTCCTGAGAAAAACTAGTATCGTACCAAGGATTGGAAAAATTAAATCCATTGACCAAGACTTGTGCAGTATCACTGCCAAAACCACCTGACACATTGACAGAATCACGGAGAATGTAATCATTTCCGCTGGCGCTTTTAATGTTCGCCACGGATCGATTGGTGATTTGCTTCACTGCATTTTCAGTTAAATCAAGCGATCCATTGGCCAAAACCGCAAAAGATTCGCTTTGATTCTCCCGAAAATTAATCAATTTGAGATTTCCATTCACGTAATCAAATTTGACATAGAGCGGATCGCGTCCGGGCGAGCGCATCAACATCAAAGATGCTTCATTGTCTTGCGACTTTCCAAGAAGGACGTAATGATTTAAATCCACAGTGGATGCGAGGTAATATCGGAGCGTTTCAGTGGTCACAGATCCATCTTGTTTTGTGTAAACTTCTTTCCACTCGATCATATGATTTTCATGATCAAAGGTAATCGTATTTGCGGGGTGATCTGGGAGTTTACCATCTTGAATCCAGCTTTGAACACGTGCTGTTCCGTTCACGACTTCCAAGGTTAATTCATTGGTCACATTGGAAAAATTATTGGTCATCTTGATTTTATTATTAGCTTCTTGGGTGATTTTCAACACGGTTCCGTCGCTAAGTGTCACAGCGCCCGTAGAATCACTTTTGTATTTCACTGCCTTGTAGGTAAATTCATAACTACTATCGGAATAAAATTTCACGTTAGTCTCATCGCTAATCGCAATGGGATACTCCGCAAGCACTTGAGGCTCATTTTTTGTTTTAAGGAAATCAGGCATTTGAGAAATATTTTCCAGTTGGAGTGCATCTAAATATGTCTGATAGGACACGGCTCCCCCATCAACAGGGATACGTGTTTCTTTAAAAGAACCATCGGGATTATAAAGGTAGGTATATTTAATATTCTGGCGGGAAGCATCATAAATATCGACCCGACTTATTTTCCCGTTCGTATACTGCGTGCTGCTAAAAAGCAGGCTTTTCGTGATCCAGTCCGTTCCTTCAGCATTGATGTCATCAACCAATTGATAAACTTTTTCAACCCGACTCCCGTCCGCATTTTCTCGAATCACTTCCTGGTTATAAGAATTCACATAAACGGTTGAGCCATCGGTATTGTTGCGGCGTTCCAAACCGGTTTTGTCAATTGCAGGGTAGGATTTTTCCGAAGTGGAACTTACGCTGCCATCCGCTGCATACGCGGTGAAAACCGTTTTCACGGTGCGGCCTGAGGCGTCTTGAAAATAGTTAACGGTATCTTTTTTACCTCCCGAACGATATCCGGTAACTTGTGTGAGACTATTTCCAAAGTATTCATAATGAAGTTGATCTTCGCTTGGAATGACCGCAGCATCAAACGCCCTTAATACAAGCCTGTTTTGATTATCAAAAAACTCTGTCCATTTTCCAGGGACTGTGTACTTATTAAAATAGGAAACTGTTGTTCCATCGCGCAGTGTCATCACGTGTTCTGAACCTGGATTGGAACTTGCCGAAAGCGCAATCGAGCTGGCCATAAAAACCGTGGTTTCATCAGCAGGAATTTGGCTCGAGGCGGTTTGAAGATCCTGAGAACGCTGCTGGGCTTGGTCCAGCGAAAGTGTCGGTGTTGTGGCTGCAGAGGGTAATGAAGACACCTCATGCTCTGCAAAGGCAATGGAACTGCCTAAAAAAATCTGAGAAAAAGTAAAAATAGACGCCATCACTAAAGATGAGCAGATCTTTGAAATTTTTTTGAATGAATGTTCGTGGTTCATATTTTTTCAGGCTCCTTGTTAAATATATTTAATGAAGAGTACATGATGATTCAGCTGCCGTCAAGTAATTGCAGAGAATATTGAACAAAATTTGTCCAAGTCAAAACTGGTCAGACAGCTCCTGTTATTTTGAGAGATGGAATGCTATCTGATGTCATATCGTGACTATTACCGATTTTCACTTAAAAGTTCAGCCTTGGCATGAAGAAAACACGCAGGCCGTGACAGTCCACGGAACGAAAATAGAGGTAACACCATCTTAAATTTCGGATGCGATCTCAAGCCTGTGCTTCTAAAAATGAGATCTATCTCTTCTTGCCATGAAAATCACCCAATGATTTGAAGAATCCACGTAGGGTACTATTGACTCATAGGAGATTTTATGACGAACAAAGCATGTCCCAAATGCTCGGCCGAATATGTTGATCCTATTTCCGTGTGCTCGGATTGCGGAGTCCCTTTGGAAGACGGTGAGAAGGTCAAAGCTGCGGCTCAAAAAAACGCTGAGGAAGATAAAGCGCGGGCCAATGCAAAGTCTGTCTGTGTTTTCAAAACCCTCAATGCTACTCAGCTATTAATTGCCAAGAGTTTTTTAGAAGAGGCCGGCATTTCTTATTCCGTTCTGGGAGAAAGAACCCAGCATCTGTTTGGAATTGGAACCATTGGAACCGGCTTCAATGTCATCACAGGTCAAACCCAGATTTTTGTGTTGGAATCAGATGCTGAATCCGCGCGTCAACTGCTCAAGGAACTGAACTCCTAAGATAGGAATAGGTAGTCCCTCATGATTGTTCTCAAAAAGGATTTCAAAATGACTAAGCGAGTTAATCATTTTTTTGCTGTTTGGTGCTGCGTTATGATCCTAGAAGCCATTTTCATGCAGGGATGCTCGAAGCAGTACTATGATGCGCAAAGAGAAGTTAATCGCGGATACAAACTTTATTCTAAGGCGTCCGAGCAAACCTATAATCGACAGATGTACCGGAGTGCGTGCGAGCATTACTGGAAAGCTTATGAAATTGACAAAGACTATTTTGGCTTGGAAGTAATTCGTGACGCCTTTAACTCCTGTGATCTGGCCGGCGATAAAGCGAAGAGCCAAGTTTTCGAGACATTCTCCTCCGAATATCAAAAAACTCATCCTGATGCGCATAAGAATCGAAGTCCTTTTGTCATGCTTCCCATCAAGAATGGGAACCGGTACCAAAAAGACAAGTTATGAAATTTAAGAAAGGTACCCGGAACTAGTTTCATAAGTTCTCGCAAGTTGGTGTCCGGTGTAACTATTTAGCCAAATGAAGCAAGCCCAAGTAAAACTTTTTAATCTCTGAAGAAACATCTCGAGCCGTTCTGACAATGGAATGGTCGGAACGAGCGAGAGCCGAATGAGACCCACTCAAACCGGAGTCAATCCCCGCGGGACGAATGATTTCGGAAGAGACAAATAGTTTTACCGTACAAGTACTGAACAAGGTTTTGAATGACACTTTGAAAGCGCGATATCCGTCTAATCAGTGTGTAAAGGCTTCATTCATCAACCAACTTTTGAGGCAATTATGAAACGCGCTATGGGTTTATTGTTCTTGTTAGTGATTGCAAGCGGCTGCGCAAGTGTCAGTGAACTTCCGGAAGTTAATCCGTATGGCAGAACCTTGATTGAAACCCAACCGCCGGGCGGCAGAATCGAAATCAATGGTCAATATGTAGGACCTGCGCCGGTGCGCGTTGATATGCCGGTTTATTACAACGGTCGCGCAGTAAGTGCCATTGTCATTAATGCCTATCCCTTTGCTGCGGGTCAGTTTGTCCAAACCAAAGTTTTTGAGTATGGAGATTTTGTGCCTACTCACATGTTCTTTGATTTAAATCTTCCAGTACCTCCTCAGCCGCTTTTGGTCCAAGTAAATCAACCCCAGAGATCGCATCATCGCGACGAAGACGATGAGGAGAAATTTCACAGACAAAAAAATCTCGCCGTTCAAAATTTATTGAAAACTCCTCCGGTAGTGGTCGCCCATCAAACTCAAACGCAGCAGCAAAGTTATATGGGCCGTTCACAAAATACAAACTATCAAAATTCAAACACACAAAATAATCATTATCAGCATTTTCAGAATTCTCAAACCCCGGGAACACAAACGCCATCTTTTTCAAATCCGGCAAGAACTGAGGATCCCTCGCGCACAAGAGACAACGATACGCGTTCCACAAGTAATCCAACCACCGTTCAAACGCCCGCGACACAGCCAGCTTCGACGATTTCGAGAACTCCTGTTACTTATCCACCCACAACTCAAACACCCGTCGTACAACCGGTTTCAAGAACGCCTGTTATCACTCATGAGGACCTAACCATTAGAAATGAAGTTCCAAAGGTTTCCACTCCAACGGAAAGGCCGCAGATCCAACAAGTTGCAGCGCCTGTGATCTCAAAGCCTGAACCTCGAACCCGCGATGAAGTACGCAAATCTCCGATCAGTGCCCAGCCTACACCTCACGTTGAAGCGAGAGCCTCGCAAAGTCGAGTCCCTCAAGCTCCCTCTTCTTCAACAGCAACCTTTTCGGCAACCAGTACCATGACCAGCACCGCGACGCAAACCAACACCGGGACCTCGATTTCGTAGGCATCAAGAGATCCCCATCTCACGGATCTTAGCTTTTTCATCCTGATTAAGATCCCCCTTTACCAAGACCCGAGTTCTGCCGATCTTTGAACAGGTTTTATTTTTCAAACGGGAGGACTCATGAAATTTTTCTGGCCGGATGTGGACACCCTTGAAGACGCGAAAAAAGCCTGTCACAACGGAGCGGCCGGAGCTTTTCTTGTCGCCATTGTGACCGGAGCAGTGGTTGGGCTGCACATGGCCAAAGTAGATTTTATAAAAGGACTACCCATCAGTCCGCTCCAGTTAGTGGATGCTGGGATTTTTCTGATCCTTGGATTTTTTTTGCTGCGATGCTCCCGAATTGCAGCACTCATTGCGCTGGTGCTTTACCTGGGAAATCAAATTTATACCATTCAAACTCATGGATTCCGATTCAGTCCGCTGGCCGTTGTATTGATTTGCTACTTCATGGGCGCTGTTCGAGGCGCTTTTTCATTTCACGAAGTGAAGGCGGATGCGGCAAGATCCGACAACCCCGCAGCTGCCTCGATGTCTTATTTAGACGCTGAAAGTGCTCAGGAAAAAGCAAAACCCAAAAAGAATCCTTTCAAGCTTCTAGCCGCGATTCTTATTTTCAGCTTGATCCCGATTGTGGGTTTTCTTTTCTGGTATTATTCAAAATACTCAAAAAAATCCTACATCCACATTTCTTCTGCCTCTGACACCGCAGCTTTGAAAAAAATAAAGCCCTCAAAACAGAGCTCTGCAGCCGCAGAAAACCTTCCACCTGCTCCTGGCAGCCGGACCTTCAAACTCCGAGATGGTCGTACGGTTTCAGGCAAAGTGATTTATGAAGATGAGATTTACTACACTGTTGAAGTTCTTGGCGGGAAACAGGAAATTGTGATCAAAGAAGATTTAAAATAAAAAAGCTACGCCGCTTTTTTTACTGGCGCAGATTTCACGCTAGCGGCTGGCTCCGAATCCACAGTGCTGACAGGCGCTGTTCCGGAAATTCCAGAAATCGGTTCTTCTGCCACTGTATCCACACTTTTAATTTTCTGCTCTTCGATTTTTTTCTTAATGGGCTCGGTCACAAACTTGTAAACAATTTCACCCGGCTTCACAAGTCCGAGCTCCTGACGGATTACTTTTTCAATGTAGTCGCGGTCATTTTTGAGAAGCTCGCGCTCCTCGCTCAAGACTTTGATTTTTTTATCCAGCTCGGTGATTCGGGCATCGAGGGCTTCTTCCTCAAGTTTCAAATTCCGGTACCGTGTCAGGACTGGAAAATAAACGCCAAAGACCAGAGCAACAAGCGCGATCATTCCAAAGATGAAGAAAAAGGAGCGTCTTACCGGCATCCAGCACATTCCTTAAGCGTTCCTGCATAAATGGCTTTTTTGCCAAGTGCTTCTTCGATACGCAGGAGCTGGTTGTATTTGGCAATGCGATCCGTACGTGAAAGCGATCCGGTTTTGATTTGCCCTGAGGCTGTTCCCACGGCAAGGTCCGCGATAAAGGCATCTTCGGTTTCCCCTGAGCGGTGAGAAGAGATTACGCCATAACCCGCTTTTTGGGCCATGCGAATGGCTTCCAAAGTTTCAGACACGGTTCCGATCTGATTCACCTTGATCAAAATTGCGTTCGCTGCTTCCATCTCAATTCCCTTTGCAAGGCGTTCAGGATTGGTGACAAAGAAATCATCGCCCACAATCTGAACTTTATTTCCAAGGGCCTTGGTCATTTTGACGTAACCGTCCCAATCATTTTGATCGAGCCCGTCTTCAATGGAGTAAATCGGATATTTCTTGATCCAGTCCGCGTAAATTTGAATCATGTCGTCTGCTGAAAAAAGTTTACTCGGATTAGATTTCCAAAACTTGTAACCTTTGCGTCCACCTTCATCAAAAAGTTCAGAGGAAGCGCAATCGAGCGCGATTTCGATCTGCTGACCTGCTTTGTAACCTGCGGCTTGAATGGCCTGCATGATCACTTCAAGGGCTTCTTCGTTTCCAAGATTCGGAGCAAATCCACCTTCATCGCCCACAGCCGTCACGTGACCTTTTTTCTTGAGGATTCCTTTGAGGGCATGAAAAATCTCCGTGATCCAGCGGAGTCCATCAGAAAATGTTTCTGCGCCTGACGGTGCAATCATGAATTCCTGAAAATCAATTTTGTTGTCCGCATGTTTTCCGCCATTAATGATGTTGGCCATGGGAACAGGCAGTGTGAATTTTTTATTTTTGTGCAAATTTCCGATGTGTTTCCAGAGAGGAAGTCCCTGAGCTTCAGCAGCAGCGCGGCACACAGCCATGGACACGGCTAAAATTCCGTTGGCTCCCAGTTTTCCTTTGTTGGGAGTTCCATCCAGTTCGATCATTAATTCATCAATCGCTTTTTGATTAAGCGCGTCTTTCCCTTTAAGAGCTTTGGCAATGGCAGTGTTGGTATTGTTGACCGCTTTTTGGACACCCTTACCAACGTAACGCGATTTATCACCATCACGAAGTTCAACCGCTTCGTATTCTCCCGTTGAGGCACCGCTTGGAACCGCCGCTCGTCCAATGATTCCATTCGTCAGAATCACGTCGGCTTCAACCGTGGGATTTCCTCGGGAATCGAGAATTTCGCGGGCAATAATTTTAGAAATTTTTTGGGAGGCCATGGGAAAATCCTTTCGTTGAAATCAAGGGGACGATCCGCGGTTCGCATTTGCAAGGGAGAACCGTCCCTAAATAAAGACTTTTCAAAAAGTGAAACAGGAGTGGAATTATAGGAAAGAGAGGCCTATTTGTCCAGGAACCTGCATTTATTCTCAATATTCAAACGAAGACGATCGGATGAGTCATGACAAGCAAAAAACCTCTATCTCTGTGGAGACAAAAATTCCAAAGCATCCTCAGGAGCGTTTTTAAGAACGCTCTTCATTTCAAAGGATAGTTGATTGGCAATGTCCGTCAGCATCCAGCACAACCCCGCTCGACCCTCTAACCCATATAATATGTCTTTCCGGTAACAACGGGTTTTGATTCCTGATAAAAGCGGCAGCCAACTCTCCCGTGGAAAAAGCCTCATTTCCTTCCAATTTAAAAGTCCTCCTTCTCCTAAAGAGTAGCGGTGCAAGAGATGAGATCCTATCCCTTCGGCAAACCGATACTGCTCCTCTGCTGAAAAACTTTTCTGGTATTCCATGAATCGCTCACTGACATGTTTCAACGAAAATTCTTCCTTGAGCCAAATCTGTGCCGCTTTCCGTCCAGCATATCGCCATGCTTGCTTGGGTATATCCGTATGGGTTCTGGTTTCTGCCAACACTGATTCTATCGTTTCCGATGGATCAAGATACTCTATCGACTTTTCATGCAGGATTCCTTTTTGGATCAATTCCTCAGCCCGCGGTTCCAAACTCTTCAGATATTGCACCCACTCCGGAAACTCTTCCACCGTTCGCTGGTTCTTGGACAGCCACCTCCCTCCAAAATAGCAAAAGGAACGGACAGCGGTTGGCGAAGCTCCGATTAAATACTCCTTCATAGTTTGAAAATCCTGAAATCCTGCCAGATCCATATTAAGAAAATATTCTGACCCATAACGGATATCCTGAAGATGAAAGTTTTTTTTGTAGGGCTTCGTGCTAAAAAGAGCCTGGGAATCGGAAATCACTTCAAAAGCAGAATGCCCTCTTCTTTGAAACAAACTGCCTTTCAAGCTGAAGTTCATACGGCTGACGGCAGAGATCATTCCGGTTGAAACCAACAAGGTCAAAGATCCAAAGCACAGCCACCCCCTAGGTTTACCTTTTAGACTCCGGTAGACCCAATCCAGAACAATGGCAATCCCGGCAATAAAAAAAGGCCTTAAAGGGACCCAAAAACGTACCCCTCCCATTTCACACATTTCAATGGCTAGGATCAGCAGTGCGGTGTAAAGGGCAATGATCTTCACAATCGGAGATGCCGGAAATATCATTTTAGTTTTGCTATACCAATATTTACCTGCAACGATAAGCAATAATGCCGAAAGGCCATAACGCACCATAAAAACAAAAAACTGAATTTGGAGAGACCTATCGTAGTAGTCCATACTTGCATAAGTTTTCTTGATAAGATTTTTGAAAGGATCCATGAAAATATGAGGGTACAGATATTTGATGTTGAAAAGATTCACAAATGAAAACTGATCTACATAAAACCCAGCACCTCCTGTAAGGAGATTTGAGACTATCCAGGGCGAAAATCCTGCCAGAAAAGCGAGGACACAACTGATGAGAAGACGAAGATTGAGTCTTTGTTTCTCAAAAATCCAATGCAGCATGATAGCCGCAGGAGTAATTGAAAAAATATACGCAAACCATGTCCCGAATCCCGACACAAAAGAAAGCGAGGCTGCATAAAAAAATACGCGTTTACCTTCTCTTGCTTTGAGATAAAGATAAACCGAAAGGGCGCTGAATAAACGCGTCTCAGCATGGTCTCCCAAATTATTCACATCAAAGGACAAAATATAAAACATTGGAAAACAAGACAAGATGCCGAAGAAAAATGCCGCACGATCCGAAATCCATTTTCGTAAAATATGAAACCAAATCAAAAAGGCCCCGAGCGCATATAAAACAGGCGGCAACTTGAGAACAAACCCATTAATGGGAAACCACTTGAAAAAAAGTGCCGTGAGAAGAGTATTCAAATAGTATCCGCCCGCATAGTTATCCGGCCGGTACTGCCAAAGCGTTTTTAGATCCAGCGTGTTCAAGAAGGTCAGAGCAATCGACCCCCTCTGCATTTCTTCTGTGCTAGGGGTGAGATAAATAGGATGTACAAAAAAAAGAAATACCATCCGCCAACCTAAAAAGAGGAAAAGAAGAAAAACCAATGGATGCCTTCGCATCCATAAAGCTGCGTAGTTACTGCGGACTTTCATAAAACGTATTCTATTGGAGACTTCTATTTCAAGAGCATCTTTTTCGAAGTTCTTTAGCTCATCACAGAGAGTCGACCGTAAGTTGCAATGCGATTTTTCCAACCCGGAAGCCATTTTTTTTCGTTGCGACCAGGCGGCGCATTCATAATCCTCCGTTCCAAAATCACCTCCACCGCTCTCACAAACTCTTGGAGAGCATCCACCTCGGTCATTTTAAGATCCATTTCCTGAAGAACTTGAAGAAGCCCCCAGCCCAACCCATGATACCGCTCGCTTTCAAGTAACCCTTCACCATTAAAATTCACATAATCAATTAATGGATACATCCCTCCTTTTGAGGCTTTGATAAGATTAATTTTTTTCTCAAGCAATCTACGCTCATATGGAGGAACAGAATCAAGAATTCTTGGAATCGAATTTACAAAGCGGAGGACAAGAAATTCCGCCTGATATTTTTTTGTTTTCATTAGAAATTCGCGTAAAGCCTGAAATTCAGGATTTCCTGAGCTTCGAATGAATTCATCCCTGGAGCGCCAAGGAGAAAAGCGCGATGCAAGAAACCTCAAGGCGGAAGGAAAACGGATCCCTTTAGACTTAAAAAAATCGATCAGTCTTGGGAAACTCTCCTCAAAGGGTGCCTGTTTAGGCTCACGATACCAGATAAAATGGCCTATCCCAAGAGAAGGGAAATCTTCTCCCTCATTCCAAGAAACAAGTTTCGATTCCTTCCCGCTACATTCATTTTCAAAAACGAGCTCAGCAATCCTATCAGAGTCTATGGGAGGTACGCTCATAAGATCTGCAAAGGAAAATTCGGCCATCCAAGGTAAAAGGCATAGCATGAGAATAATTTTTTTCATCTTATTTCATTTTATTTTTTCTATTCTTTTTACGGTGTTTCGTCAAAATTTTTCCAAAGGTAAAGACCATCAACGCAAAAATGAACCCCCAATAAAAACTCATAAAAATCCAACCTGAAAGCCGCATAGCCTATCCCTTCATAAAAAAAAGCACCGTCACAAGTCCGAATAAAGGCAGAAGAATCATTCCTGCTTTTACAACGTACTCAAAAAATCGAGGCATATTCCAACCATTTTCTTCGGCAATAGCTCGAACCATAAAGTTGGGAGCATTTCCGATATAGGTTAATCCTCCAAAAAAAACAGCAGCCACACTCACTGACGCCAGTAGATTTTCTGGAACATTCAGAAACGGCCCTCCAAGATTGAGCCCTTGAGCCACTGTTAAAAAGGTAAGATAGGTAGGGGCATTATCCAAGAGAGCTGAGAATAGTCCTGTTGCCCAAAAAAACTGCCACTGTTTTTCAATTCCTAAACTTCCTCCATGAATTTTTAAGAGTTCCAGCGCAGGAATCATGGTAATAAATAGACCGAGAAAAAGAACAGCCACTTCCTTGATTGGATAGAACGAAAAGTTGTTTTGTCGGTGATAACTTTTTGGAGTGATCCAAAAAGAGATACAGGCGGCAAGAATCAAGACTACCTCGCGATATGGCGCCGATAAGAAAACAGCCCCGATGATCATTCCTAAAAAAATCAGATTCCGTTTTCCTTGAATGGCAAAGCCGCTGGACCGACTGAGGCTGTCTTTGTCCACAAGCAGTGAATTGCGGGCAGCTATCCAGTCAATGACATAAAAAAGAATTAGTAGAAGCGAGACTGCAAGCAACCAAAACGGAAAAAGTTTAAATGTCCAAAAAAAAGGAACTCCTAAAAGATATCCTAGAAAAAGAGGGGGATCACCAAGCGGCGTTAAAAGTCCGGAAATGTTACTTACAATCAAGATAAAAAAAATAGGTATGTGAATTTGGGTTTTGCGATGCTGATTTGCTCTTAGAAGCGGTCGAATTAAAACCATGCTAGCTCCGGTCGTTCCTATGAGATTACTCAAAAGAGCCCCAAGCCCCAAAAAAAGAACATTCATGGCAGGAGTTCCCTTTAAGTTTCCAGCTAAAACGACCCCACCTGAAACAATAAAAAGTGAGCTTAAAAGAACAACAAAAGAAAAATAATGTTCCAGACTGTGCCAAAGCTCAGACCGTGCCTGAAAAAAACAAAGTATCCCAATCGGAAGCGCAAAAATTCCTGAAAGAAGTACTTGATGGCGTATCTTATGCCAAAAATTCGAAGCAACTATGGGAACGACTGCAATCGAAAGCAGAAGGCCGATAAAGGGAAATATCATCCATAGTTCCGGTTGCCAAGGATTAGAATGCATGATCAAACTCTTTTTCCTATCAGCTGAAACCAATAAAAACTATGCGGTCCCAAGCTTAGAAAATAAGGTTTATCTTCAATCTTGGGGAAGGACACATTCCCCCATAGTTCCGTCAAACCCATCCCGTTGTATTTCCGTAGATCCAGCAAAACGGGCTGAACATAGCGCGATAAATTGCAGACAATCAAAAGAGTGTCGTCTTCATATCTACGAATGAAGGCCAGGACTTTTGGATTCGTGTGCATTAAAAACTCTAATGTCCCCCTGCCAAATGCAGGATGCGATTTCCTGACACGAATCATGCGCTTAGTCCAATTTAATAGCGAGGATTGGGTGGTTTCCTGAGCTTCAACATTCACGGATTGATATCCGTAAACAGGATCTGAGACTAATGGAGTGCATAGTTTTTCTGAATCCGCTGAGGAATAACCTGCGTTTCTGTCCCGGTTCCATTGCATGGGTGTACGAACGCCATTACGATCACCCAAATAAATGTTGTCTCCCATCCCAATCTCATCCCCGTAATAAATGATGGGTGTTCCCGGCAAACTAAAGAGCAGGCTATTTAAAAGCTCCATCTGCCGTCTGCCGTTATTCATAAGCGGAGCCAATCGGCGCCGGATTCCAAGATTCAGTTTTGCCTGAGGATTAGCAGCAAATTCCCGAAACATGTAATCGCGATCCTCCTGACTTACCATCTCAAGAGTTAGCTCATCATGATTGCGCAAAAAAAGCGCCCATTGACAATTTTCAGGCAACGATGGAGTGGCGTTAATAATATTAATAATAGGAAAACTGTTTTCTTTACGAATCGCCATAAAAATGCGTGGCATTAAAGGAAAATAAAATGCCATATGACACTCATCTCCATCTCCAAAATAAGGCCGCACTCCATCCGGAAATTGATTAGCCTCCGCAAGAAAAATTTTACCTGGAAACTCCCTATCCATTTGAGCACGCAAATGCTTCAAGTAAGCATGGGTTTCCGGTAAATTTTCACAACTCGTGCCTTCTCTTTCAAATAAATAAGAAACCGCATCAAGCCTAAATCCATCGACACCGGTCTTGCTCCAAAATGAGAGTATGTCTGCCATTTCTTTGCAGACTTCAGGATTCTCATAGTTAAGATCCGGCTGATGACTGAAAAATCGGTGCCAATAATATTGGCCTGTCAGTGAATCATAGGCCCAATTCGATTTTTCGGTGTCATTAAAAATAATTCTCGCCTGGGAGTACATACTTGGGTCGTCACGCCAAACGTACCAATCGCGAAGTTTTGAGGTTTTCGAACCGCGGGATTCTTGAAACCAACTATGTTGGTCAGAAGTATGATTCAAAACAAGTTCAATCAAAACACGGATACCGCGAGCATGGGCTTTATCTACAAACTCCTGAAAATCTTGCATGGTTCCATAGGCAGAAAGCACTTTGCGATAATTAGCAATATCATACCCATCATCTTTAAGCGGTGATTCATAAAAAGGAAGCAACCATAAACAGTTCACCCCCAATTCGGAAAGATAATCTAATTTCTGGATCAGCCCTTGAAAATCGCCGTACCCGTCGGCATTACTATCAAAAAAAGTTTTGACGTGAAGTTCATAAATCACCGCATCTTTATACCAATCGATTAGACTCATGTGCCCCCTTTAGAAAAAACATGGCCTCATTTTTTCCAATAGATCAATCGATTGAGAAATTTGTAGACTTCGCTCGGAGAGGATAAATAATATTGTGCCTCTGAATTTTTGTACTCATCGCCTACCTTGATCGTAATCCCCCGTTTTTTCAAAGCTCGAAAAGCATCTTCATCGGTCAAATCGTCACCTATGTAAATAGGAAGCACTTTTCTTTCTTGATGCGCCATGTGCGTCGCAAGAAGCCATAAAACTGTCCGCCCTTTATTCCATTCAGTTGCAGGACGAATCTCCCAAACTTTTTTTCCTTCAATCAAAATTGCCCGCCCATCCGAGAGATATTGGCCAATTTGGCGGTAAAGAATTATTTTCGCAAAATCAATTTTCTCGGGTCGTATTTGACGATAATGGATAGCCACACTAAAGATTTTTTCTTCTATTAAGATTTCCGGCAAAAAGGTATACGCTAGGCGAAGTTTAAGCACTAATTCTTTTGCTAGCTTGCGAAAGTCTTGAGCCGTGGGGTGAACATAACGGATTTTAGGTCCATTAATTTCGAGACCATGATTGCCTGCATAAAGCAGCCCTGGAAGGCCCACGCGGGATCGAACGTCTTTTAATCGTCTCCCGCTAATCACCGCCACCTCCACTCCTGGCAACGAAGATAATTGCTTCAAAAGCACTCTTTCTCTTTCCGATAATTTTGCCAAAGAGGGCCTTGCAACAATAGGCGTTAAAGTTCCGTCATAATCTAAAAAAAGAGAAATGTTCTGGCGTTTTATCTTAAATTTTATCGATTCCCAAGCCTCAAAAAGATGCTGCATAAGCTCCCCTAATAGGACTTCACAAGAGCAGTGATCAAATCAGCTGCCCATCGATAGACATTGTATTCACGCACTACTTCTCTTAACTTAACCATTCTCTCTTTGCGTTCTTCAGGAAGCATTTTGAGGCTTTGAGAAATAGCATCTGCCGTTCCCTCAATATCATAAGGATTGATTTGTAAAGCGCTGGTGAATTCATGACTTGCACCCGCGAAACGACTTAAAATCAAAACGCCATCTTCATCATCGCGCGCTGTCACAAATTCCTTCGCAACAAGATTCATCCCGTCATGAAGGGAGCTAACCAAACAAAATTGCGCTAATTGGTAAAAATTTCGAATCATTTGCTGCCCATGATGATCTTTAAGAAATAGAATAGGCTTATAATTCCCTGACTGAAAACGTGAGTTTATGTTTTGAACGAGTTCTTCCACATCTTCTAAATGATTTCGGTATCCTGGAATCAACGTTCTAGACGGAGCCCCCAGCTGAACAAAAGTCAATTTACCTCTCAAATTAGAGTATTTCTCAAGCGCTCTTTCAATAGCACGGAATCTTTCCAAAAGGCCTTTGGTGTAATCAATGCGGTCAACTCCCACACCAATTATTTTATTTTCCAATTCATAAGTTTTGAGAAGCTTCTTAAATGACTCATCCTGTGACCATTGAACCGAACCTCCAAACGGAGCGTGATCGACGCTAATAGGAAACGGCCTAACATAGCTAGTTTTGCCACCACGTGTTGCTGCAAAAGTGGTCCAATCAATGCGAGATTCAAGCCCTCGGTCCACCGTATCGAGAAAATTGTTACAATGGAATTGAGTATGAAATCCAATCACATCACTTCCCAGCATTCCCTCTAAAATTTCGCCTTGCCACGGGCAAATGCCAAAAGCTTCTGGGTTGGGCCAGGGGATATGCCAAAAAAGAGCAATTTTTGCATCTGGCCTTTTTTCTTTGATCATTTTGGGAAGCAGAGCAAAATGGTAATCTTGAATTAAAATAAAGGGCGGAGTATCCTCTAACTCCTCAATCAACGCATCTGCAAATTTCCGATTGACCCGTTCATACTGTTTCCAATCTTCCATGCGAAATATAGGCCGCACATGACTAATGTGGCATAAAGGCCACAACCCTTCATTGGAAAATCCATAGTAATAGCCTTTCTCTTCTTCTTCTGTCAGCCAAATACGCTTTAACGTATAAGAAGGTTTCCATGGTGGGACTTGTAATTGACCTCTTGCATTTGCCATTTCGCGGTCAGCATCTCCTGCGCCATGCGCAATCCACATGCCTCCGGCAGCGCGCATGACAGGATCTAGCGCTGTTACCACGCCGCTCGCAGGAGTAATACACTCGATTTCAGCTCCCTTCTTACGATGCACATACGGTTCACGATTGGCGACAACAAAAAAAGATTTACCTTCAAGCTTAGTCGTTAAATAATCCTTCAAGCGTTCTTTCGTCCAAACCGTGCCTTCCGCATTCACTAATTTTGACTGGGCCACCAGATCAATACGAGCAGCCTTGAGATTGGCGGCCATATGGGTCACTGAAAGTATTAACTTTTCCATCTCCCCCTTTCCTTCCAGAGGTGCCGCAGGCTGACGCGAATCACCTGCGGTTGCTTTTCGAACGAGTTCCGCGATGCGTTGAATGGGTCTGGTTACGCTAAGTTGAATAATAATCAAAGTGATCACCGATAAAATAAAAGCTAAAATTGAAAATGTAATAATAGAATTTTTACCTAGCTCACGAATTTGATTCACGATAAATGTTCGATCATGAATCAACCCTAGAGCGCCCACGATCTCATCATTTTTTTCAATGGGGACTACATAGTAATTCACTCTCCTCGACTGCCACCGCCCATTTATTTCCACCGGGTGATTGCCCGCGATCGCTTGCAGAGATGCCCTCTGAAACCATTCCTCATCCGTTAAATTTTCAGGATTAGAGAGTTGTACGCCATCTTTAAGATTCACAATCATTCCAATGAGCCTCTTATGCCCTTGGAATTTTTCCATAAACTTGCGAATGCGTTCAGGCTGCTCTGTTTGTTCTAAAAATGATTCAATCGCGCCTTTAAAAGATTTGGCCAGCACCATAGTACGAAGCCTTAACTCTTCATTCAGTCGTTTCTCTTCGGTATGAATTTGAGCATATACAAAAAAGGCCACAACAAGCGCAGTGCTCATAAGAATGGAAAGAATCAGTCTCACTGTAATTTTCATGTAAGCTCCAAAAAAAAAGCCATCTGACTTTCGTCAGATGGCGGCCCGACCATCGGTATCCTCTAAAGTATTCACTTTAGACCCTGTTTGATTTCAAATTGTGAGAATATTCTAAGGGACTCCTGTCCGATGTAAAGGTTTATCTGATATTTTTACTTCGCATTAAGAATCAACTTCAATGCCATAGGATAAATTTCGTACTCAAGGGCGTGGATTTTGGCTTCCAAAGTTTCCAGGGTATCTTCAGGCGTGATAGAAATTTTTTTTTGAAGAATGATGGGACCGGTGTCCACTCCTTCATCCACATAATGAATGGTCACGCCCGTTTCTTGGACCTTGGCATTCCACGCATCGCGAATCCCGTGCGCTCCGGGGAACTGAGGCAGAAGCGAAGGATGGATATTGATGATCTTTCCTTGATAATAACGGACAAAACCTTGAGAAAGAATTCGCATAAAACCCGCGAGTAAAATGAAATCTGGTTTATTGCGGTTTAGGATTCTCAGAATTTCTTTTTCAAAAGATTCTTTGGAAAGAAAAGTTTTGCGGTCCAACACATAAACAGGGATCTGAAGCGCGCGGGCTTTTTCAATCCCTCCTGCAGCAGGATTATCTGAAATCACCAAAACAGGTTCTGCGGGAATTTCTCCGGACTTCATGCGGAGAATGAGGTTTTGCATATTCGTTCCGCTTCCTGATATAAAAATGACTACTTTTTTTAAATTCATTTGATT
>CAZOOM010000020.1:20384-25468 GCA_964581425.1 uncultured bacterium
CGCTGCGCTTCGCTCCGGGGGCTGCGCTCACGCGCTGTATTCGTTCCGCTTCCTGATATAAAAATGACTACTTTTTTTAAATTCATTTGATTTTTCCACCCCGCTGCGCTTCGCTCCGGGGGCTGCGCTCACGCGCTGTATTCGTTCCGCTTCCTGGTATAAAAATGACTACTTTTTTCATTTTACTTTTTTAGCCCCGGGGTAAGGAATAAAAATAAAATTCACTCGCTTTAAGGGATAAAACACCCCGACTGCCCCTTATCCCCTATCCCTTTTCCCTTCATCTATTACCGTGTGATCAAACACATCTTTTCTGTCTTTGCCCGCAACTAAGATGACAATTTCGCCGAGAGGTGCATCTTTTTCGTACCGCTTCACTAAATCCGAAAGATAACCGCGTACCGAATCTTCAAACTTTTTCGAGATCTCACGCACCACGGCCGCTTCACGATTCCCGAAAACCTCATGGAGATCTTTGAGTGTAACATGAACGCGGTAAGGTGATTCGTAAAAGATCAGAGTTTCTTCACGGTCCTGAAGTGATTCGAAAAATTTTTTCCGCGCCCCTGTTTTTTTTGGAAGAAATCCAAAAAAACTGTACGACTCGCAAGGTAAGCCGCTTTTGACAAGCGCTGTCACACAAGCCGTGGGTCCTGGAAGAGCCACGACTTCAATCCCCTCGCGAATCGCTTCACGCACAATCAAATATCCGGGATCTGAGATGAGCGGCATTCCCGCATCAGACACCAGGGCCAAAGTTTCTCCCTGTTTGAGCCAATCCACAATTTGCTTCACCTTGTCAGGTCCGCTGTGCTCATGAAAACTCACAAGTGTTTGCTCAATCTCGTAGTGTTTCAGAAGTTTTTGAGTGTGGCGCGTGTCTTCGCAAATGACCTTGTTGGCAGACTGAAGCACATCCAGGGCACGCAAAGTAAGATCGCGAAGATTACCAATGGGCGTGGGAACAAGATACAACATAAGTTAACGAGCACTCGATCACAAGAATACAAGAGCACATGACTGCAATGGGTCTTGAGATCGTGTGCTCCTGTGCTCCAGGTTATTTGTTGCGTTCAATGACGTAATCCACCAGCCGCTCTAAGCTGCGCCGTGCTGGAGAATCAGGGAAAATAGTAAGTTCAATGCGTGCACGCGCAGCAAAATCCTGGGCCTTGGCAAGAGAATACTCAATCGTATCGTACTCGCGAACCATGGCCAACAGGGTTTGATATTTGGCAGTTCCTAAATCCGATTTAAAAATTTTATAAACGTCGCTTTTTTTGCGATCATCCACAAGCGCAAGCAAACGAATCAATGGAAGCGTGAGCACACCGGCCGCGCAATCCGCTCCAAGCGTTTTGCCAAACTCCTCAGGATTTCCGGTAAAGTCCAGGCAATCATCTACGATTTGAAATGCAGCACCAAAATAACGGCCGTAGCGTTTGAGGGCTTCGGCTTCTTCAGGAGTAGCACCAGCCATGAGCCCGCCAGTTTCAATCGCTGCGGCTAGAAGCGCAGCGGTTTTCTTTTCAATGATCTCAAAGTATTCGTTTTCGCTTAAACTAAAATTGTCTTTTTCTTTAAGCTCATGGATTTCTCCGTCACAAACCACAGAGGCTGCTTGAAGAAAAATGGAAAGGATCTTGCGGTCCCCGTTTTCAAACACGACCTGAAGCGCGCGGTCGTTTAAATAATCACCCACCAGGACAGCGGTTTGAGCACCCCATTTGATATTGATGGCAGGAATCCCCCGGCGGAGATAAGCGGAATCAATAATGTCATCGTGAATCAGTGTTGCGGAATGAAAAATCTCAAAAGCCGAAGCCACATAAAGCAATTTTTTTTCAATCTCGGGAGTAACCCCTTTCACCGCAGCGCCGAGCAGGGTCAAAGAAGGACGAAGCAGCTTTCCCTGAGAAGAGAAAAAGTAGCGGATCACCTCATGCGCAAGTTCATTGGGCGTGGAAAGAGCGTCTAAAATCGCTCCGGGCACTGCCTTGAGCTGATTTTCAATCGGTTGGTAAATTTCATCCAGGGTCAGGGTCTGTTTCATAATCGAAAAAGATTATATCATGAAACAAAAATCAATTCCCTGCGGCCAGATATTTCTCAGGATTCTTGTTAAAAGCCTTCACACATGCCTGACAGCAAAAATGATAGGTTTTCCCCTGATACTGCGCTGAAAATTTCTCTTTCACCTCCTGCCCATGCATGACAAGACACATATCGCCCGCATAGGAAAAAGGCACTTGCAGTAGAATTGCAAACATTGCAAATATAAATATTTTTTTCTTAAAATAAAATCTCATCACTAACCCCTGTTACATTAACGGAATGCCGACAATAAGTCTTGCTTCCACATCATCAGCCGCACGGTTTAGACCCCATCCCACGCCTGCGACAACCCAAAAATACTTAAACGCATAAGAAACCGTAGGACCAAGAGCAACTCCCCGAGGCTCCTTGCTGGGAAGCCAATAATCACCGGTAAATTCCAAACCAATGCGCGCTTCATCAAAAATTTCATAACTCGCGCCGGAAGTAAAAGTGTGTTCGGTTCTTCCCCCAGAACCCAGCTGGGACTCCATGACCTGACTGTAGACTAAATTAAATTTGCGCCAGTCCTTGGAAAGCACAAGCTTGGATTCGATGGCATTTTCCCGGCCTTTTTCCTGGGGATCGGTACTCCATTCCACATAAAGAAGCGGATCCACCCAGTACTTTCCTTTTTCCCCAATCCGGTATTTGCCTTCAAAATGAAACCCTCGATAACGTGTACTGTCCTCATTGCCCTTGTCATTTTCCGTTTTCCAGATTTCATAATGAGCTAAAGTCAAGTGATCTGTGACGCCATATTCCAATTCCTGCTGATAAGTCCAGGAGTTTTGATAAGAGCGATGCGTGTCCGGCATTTTAAAACGCGTATGACTCTCAAGTTCCATTCCCCCTTGAGGAAGCGTCTTATATTCTTGGTTAAAGACATAATGGCGTTCGTGCGCCCAAGCTGACTGAGGACCGGTTCCGAGTAAAACCATCATCATGCATGCCACTAGGGAAACTCTCGCTGCTATTGCTAGTCTAAGGGGTCGTTGAATCATAATCTTATATCCTATTTGTTTTAATATAGTTACGCATTTAGATAGGACGGTATCTTATGAATTCTCAAGCTCTTGTCAACGATTTTTTCAATACTCCGTTAAAACGTACGGGCAAGGGCCTTACGAAAAATCGCAAAGGCCTTTTGAAGAAGTTCTTCGGAATGAGTCGAGGAAATAAAATTAGCCTCAAACTGAGCAGGCGCCAGATAAAGCCCGTGATCCAAGCAGGCATGAAAAAATTTCGCGTACAATTTGGTATCGGATTGTTTTGCGCTGGCATAATCCTTCACCGGTCCTCCGGTGAAAAATAAAGTGAACATGGATCCTACGGTATTTAGAGTCAAAGGCAGAGCGCGGTGCCGAATTTCGGATTTGAGATAAGCATAAAAAACTTCTGCGCGTTGATTTAATTTTTCCCAGAAAGCTAAGGTTGGATATTTTTTCTTGGCTAAAAGAAAATCCAGTGTCCAAAGAGCAGCGGTCACTGCCGCAGGATTTCCAGACAAAGTGCCGGCTTGATAAACAGGTCCGTGCGGAGCAAGACAATCCATAATTCCTGCACGTCCTCCAAAAGCAGCCAGAGGAAATCCTCCCCCAATAATTTTTCCAAGACAAGTGAGATCAGGCTGAATGTGATAAAGCCCCTGAGCTCCGCTCGGACCGACACGAAGTCCGCTAATGACTTCATCAAAAATCAAAAGGCTACCAAAACTCTTGGTTAGAGTTCTTGCTTTGGAAAGATAGGTCGCGGACGGCGTCACCACCCCCATGTTGGCAGGAATTGGTTCAAGCACGAAAGCCGCAATTTCTTCACCTTGTTTGGCAAAAATTTGAGACAGAGCTGCTTCATCATTAAAAGGAACGGTAAGAGTCAACCGAGCTAGTTCTTCAGGAATGCCTGCAGAATCAGGAACTCCGAAGGTGGCAGCCCCTGAACCGGCTTTAATCAGCATGCTGTCAACATGTCCATGATAACCGCCGTCAATTTTAAGAATTTTTTTCCGGCCTGTAAAACCCCGCGCCAAGCGAATGGCAGACATCACAGCTTCAGTGCCCGAAGAAGTCATTCTGACTTTTTCCATCGAAGGAAAAAAACAACGGATTTTTTCAGCAAGCTCCACTTCCTTGACTGTCGGCGCTCCGAAACTGGTCCCATCTTCAAGCGCTTTTGAAACTGCTTGAATCAGACCTTCAGGCGCATGTCCAAAAAGCATGGGGCCCCAGGAGGCACAAAAATCCAGATACTTCGTTCCCTCTTCATCCCACAGCCACGGGCCTTTTGCTTTCTTAATAAAAAGCGGATGCCCGCCAACTGCTTTGAATGCACGAACCGGTGAATTGACTCCCGAAGGAATTGATTTTTGGGCCCGATCAAAAAGACTGCGCTGGTTTGCCATAGGATTTTTCTAAAAACTCCAAATAAAAAGGAGGCGCTTAAGCCGAAGCGTCAAAACTCCAGTTGGTAAAAAGATGGTAATCTTTAATTTCATGCGCAAAATTTTCAAATTTAAAAATAAAAGAACTGATCCCGCCTTGGGGAACCACATCCGGGTCCGGCGTGGTGCTTGTATTTAAAAGGGGAATTTTACGATGATCAAAAATAACCACCTGGACGCGAATGTTACGAATCGTCTGTCCAATGTTATTGATCACGATACCGCGAAGTTCAGCGCCTGAATCCGGATTAAAAGAAGTTTTCCCGCCTTTGACAATCACATTGCGAGGAAGATGCTGAAAATTCTCAATTTCAGGAAAGGCTTCAACGTCCATGTTCTTCATCATTTCTCATGAGAAAATTCACGAGTTTTTTTGCGGGGGTTCCGGCATTAATAAGGTGGGTTATTATGCTCGCGGGCCAAAAGAATCACAAGAAAAAAATCGTAATGCGAATGCTCATGGTGCAGACCGCCGTATTTTTGTAGAAAAATGTTCTGAAGTAAAACCAATATCCAATGCCAAAAAATTAAAATAAATTTTCGATAAAAA
>CAZOOM010000020.1:25478-31499 GCA_964581425.1 uncultured bacterium
CAAAAGGTACCAGGTCACTTAACTGACCTGGTACCTTTTGCTGGTAGGGAATTAGAATTCTAAAAAGAGTCTCTTTATGCCGCAAAAGGCTTACGCTGATCCGGCGCTAGTTGAGGAAATTGGATCAGTGCTTTATCCAATCGGGTTTTATCGTAATCTGCCGCAGAAATCTCTCCGCGCAAGATGAGAACATCGATAAAGGCTTTAACCACACGAGGATCAAACTGAACTCCTGCACAGCCAATGAGTTCGGACACCGCGGCCACTGCGGAACAGGTTTTTTTATAACGGCCTCCCGCCGTTCTCATCGTATCGTAGGCATCTGCAACTGCAATCACGCGCGAGCCCAGGGGAATCTCTTCCCCTTTTAATCGGCAGGGGTAGCCTTCTCCGTTGTACCATTCGTGATGATGCAAAACCAGTTTTGATTCCCGGTCTAAAAATTTAAGAGGCTTCAACATTTTGTAACCCAAATAGGGATGCTGTCTCATGGTTTCAAATTCCGCAAAAGTCAGCTTGCTCGGTTTCAAAAGAATTTGGTCAGGAATGCAGATTTTTCCAATGTCATGCAAAAGCGCTGCATGTTCAATCATTTCTGCTTCATCAAGCGGAAGCCCCATGGCTTCAGTAATCTGACTGGAATAACGCGCCACGGATCCTGCGTGCCCTGCTGTAAAACTGTCTTTGCTCTCAAGGGCTTGGATCATGGCCTTGGCAGCTTCAATGTAAAACTTTCTAGAATTGCTGGCGATATCCGAGATTTTTCTTTGAAACTCAAGGATTTTTTCTTCGCTGATGCGAAGTGTTGGCAGATCATCTTTTCCAAAAACCGGGGCAATATTTTTGAAGCGCGTGGTGCGATTCCGTCCCAAGGCTTTTGATTTGAGAAGCGACTGCATAGCCATGGTAAAAAGATCCGTGTGTTTGGTAATGGGATCTTCAGGAAAAGTACTGATTCCCATCGATACCGTAATGTGAAGCTCTGAAGCATCCACACGAAATCGATGCTCAGAAAAAATCAGCCTGAGCCTGTCCGCCACCTGCTGAGCTCCCTCTCCATCCGTATGAGGCATCAAAATCGCAAATTCTTCCCCCCCGTGACGCGCAATGAGATCACTGAGTCTGCAGTTTTGCATAATGAGCTGAACACATTCGCGCAAAATTTGATCGCCCACTCGATAACTCCACTTTTCATTAATCGGTCGAAAGTGGTCAATGTCCAGAACCAAACAAGAAATAGGATAGGAGTGCCGCTTAGCTCGCTCAAATTCTTCTGCCATTCTTTCAAATAAATGACTGTGATTATAAATTCCAGTTACGGGATCACGATTCGAAGTTTTTCGGTAATCAGATGCCACATCACTTTCCTCTTTGGGTTCAATCTCCGAAAAGAGAGCGGAAATTCGCGGCGTTTCTTTTCCATGAACCGAGGAGCACCAATCCAGAATTTTTCCTGCCAGATTTTGGAAAAGCAAATCAGATTTAATGACCACTTCGCGAATAGTTGGGATCTTCATCATGGTTGAAATATTTTCTTCACTTGAAGGGACCATCAAAATAGCAGGAATATGCACCTTAGCCTGTTCAAGTTCACGCGTCCATGCCTCAGCCGTCTCGCTTGCACCTATTTCAAGGATAAGCAGATCAGGGTGAAAGGACTTTATTTTTTGAAATCCGGATTTCGGATCAAAGCTGTGATCAATAGCAATAGTGGGAGCACCCAGAGAATCAAAATGGGCACGAATAAGATCAAGCGTTTCAGTATCGCTTGAAATATAGCTCACGCGAATGATGTTATTTTTATAATTTGTCATAAATTGATCTTAATTTTATGCTTAAGTTAAGTTTACCCTGCCAATTCTTAGATTTCAAATCCGCGAAATATAATGATGCCCAGCGCGAGTACTCTTGCCATAGAAGAAAGTTGAAGGAATAAATAATTGTAACTATATTATTTATATATAGTTATGTTCTAAATAGGGCGAGAAATGCGTTCAGGAGAAATGAAGGAGCTCAGCCTTAACCAAAGCGTCTACTTCTATCTTGAGACGGCCGGTTAGAGCTGTTTGAATGCGGTCTGTACGCTGAAATTGAGCCAGGGCCCAAACCGCGTGGATACGCACGAGCTCAGCAGCATGATGCAGGGCTTTTTCAAGCAATGGAAGGGCCCTTTCATCCCGGCTGTTTCCAAGAACAATACAGGCATTCCTCAGCATTTGCTTTTTCCCTGCCCGAAGCAAGGCTGTGCCGGCAAATCGTTTCTCATACTGAGAATTGGATTCAAGATCGAAGAGCTCACGGATCAAAAGCCAAGGACCTGAACCGCTTTTTTCTGTGAGCTCCGGCCAAGTGGTTTCCTTTTGTTTGGAAGTGAATGGACAAATTTCAAGGCAGGCATCACAACCAAAAATCCAATCTTGAATGAGTGGCCGCATTTGGCGCGGAATCACGCCCTTGTGTTCAATGGTCCAGTAGGCAATGCATTTTCTCGCATCGAGCCTGTAATCTTCATCTAATGCTCCGGTAGGACAAACGTTCTGACATTTCACACAGGTCCCGCAATCTCCTTCTGACTTTTCTGAAACAGGAAGCTCCAGGTTGGTCACAATTTCTGAAAGAAAAAGCCAAGGTCCGTAACCGGAGTTTAAAATTCCGGTGTGTTTTCCGAAAAATCCAAAACCAGCTTGAATAGCCGCGAATCTTTCCGGAAGAGGTTGAATGTCAACGCAGGAAAACGCGCGGAATGAAGGGCCTGCTTCTTTTGAAATTTTTTGAATTAATCTCGTGTGGCGCTCACGAATCACTTGGTGATAATCACGACCCCAAGCATATCGGGCTACGCGTCCTGCTAGCACTTGCGGTTCAGTGCTTTGGATTTTACTGAAATAATTTACGCCAAGACAGATGACGCTTTTTGCATCCGGAATTTCAGCGAGCATTTTCTTCTTCCGAGCTGAGAAATCCTCCAGATACTTCATTTCAGCGTGATGCCCTTGTTTTACCCAATGGGTTAAAGCTTCTTCTCCTGCATCGAGAGATGTGAGCAGAGTGACTCCCACAGGGTCGAAACCTTCCTCTTCCGCTAAGGTGCAAATTCTATTGAAGTCCATGTCATTTTCTCTAGTGACCGTGATCCGCCAGCAGATAAAAATTATTTTGATGTTAAAAAAGTACTCGGACAAAGTTTTTGAATTTCACAATGAGCGCAATCCGGCTTTCGCGCAAAACATCGGTTGCGTCCATGGAAAATAATCATGGTGGAATACCGCGTCCATTCTTTTTGCGGCACAAGCTCCATGAGTTCAAACTCGATTTTGACCGGATCCTGGTGTTTGGTAAATCCCAACCGCTGATTGAGACGAATCATGTGTGTATCCACAGTGAGTCCTGGAATACCATAGGCATAACCCAAAACCACATTCGCGGTTTTTCTTCCAACACCCGGCAGTTTCACCAGTTCTTCGAGAATGGCCGGCACCTTTCCATGATGATGCTCAAGAATCGCTCTCGCAGCCCCTAAAATATTGCGCGCTTTGTTTTTATAAAACCCCGTAGATTGAATGAGCCTCTCCACTTGAGCTTGAGTTGCACAACTCATGGCTTCCGCATCAGGAAACTGCTTAAAAAGCTCGGGCGTAACCATATTGACTCGCTTGTCTGTACACTGAGCCGATAAGATCGTGGCCACTAAAAGCTGGAACGGTGATTCAAAATGAAGCGCACAGCGTAGATCTAGATAGGTTTTTTCAAGGATTTGAACAACCTTGGACAACCTCTTTTTTTTCAATTCTCTACTTTCCTTCATCCCGCTGCCTTCCATTTTCTTAATGCAAATTTGAAGAGATAGCCTAACGGCATCCCCAACCCGGGTCAAGATAGTACCGCATCCATCCTATTTTGACGAGTTCGCGGCACTGTGCTTGACTCAAGTGATTATCCGTCTTTTGAGTCTTGACGTAGCACTAGGAATCTTGAAAAGATTTTTTTTAAATTCCACTTGCCTTTGAAATCATTTTTTGATAATGATTGGAAGTCTCTTCAATCTTTTAACCTTTGAGAATGATTATGAAAATGCTGGCCTCGTACTTCAAATCTCACGGCGACCTGAAGCAGCTCGAATACGGCTACCTTGATATTCCCAAGCCTAAAGCAGGCGAAGTTCTCATTAAAGTCAAGGCATGCGCGCTCAATCATCTGGATCTTTGGACTCTTCAAGGCATGCCTGGTATTAAGGTCTCAACTCCGCATGTGCTGGGTTGTGATTTCTCAGGAGAAGTCGTTGAACTTGGCAAGGGCGTCAGCGGAATCGCTCTTAACAAACCTGTTTTGATTGCGCCTGGGATTCGATGTGGAAAATGCACTTACTGCAAATCCGATTGGGACAGTCTTTGTCCTGACTACAAAATTCTCGGATTTCAAGTCAATGGCGGCTTTGCTCAATACGCTACCGTTCCGGCCGAAAATGTGATTCCTGTATCTAAATCCCTAAGTTATGAAGAATGGGCCTCCGTTCCTCTGGTGTTTTTAACTGCCTGGCACATGCTTTGGACTCACGCCCATGTCAAACCCAAGGAATGGGTCTTGATTCACGGCGCAGGAAGCGGTGTTGGAAGTGCAGCGATCCAAATTGCAAAATATTTGGGAGCGACAGTCATGACTACGGTTGGTAATCCATGGAAAGTGGCAAAAGCCAAAGCCCTGGGCGCTGATCACGTGATTCAGCACCGAGAAAAAGATTTTCTGGAAGAAGTCCTGAGGATCACTAAGAATCGCGGAGTCGATGTGGCTATTGATCACATCGGTCAAGAAACTTTTTCAAAAACCATTCAGACCTTGACACGTAAAGGTCGTCTGGTGACATGCGGAGTCACCAGCGGCCCGGCGGTTTCTCTGAACCTGCGCTACCTTTTTTCAAAACAACTCACGATTCAAGGTTCTTACATGGGCAGCCTTCGTGAGCTCCGGAAAATTGTCAGACGTATCGAACGGAAAAGATTCAAACCTGTAGTTGATAAGGTCTTCCCTCTGCGCGAAGCGCGTCAGGCACTAGAAAAAATGCAGTCGCGGGATCATTTCGGGAAGATCATTCTCACGCCTCCGGAGAAATAAAAGCATTCGTGTTCGCTTTTAGTCTTAATGTTTTGAAAGATCATTCACCATGACCACACAAACAGAATCTCGATTTTTAGGCATTCGATTAATGATCCAATCCTCGATTGGATTCTCGATTATGGCTTTGTGCGTTAAAATCGCAAGCAAAGAGCTCCCCAGCCTGGAGATTGTTTTCTTTCGAAGTCTGATCGGAACCTTGATGCTGCTCGGTGTCATGATACCCCAAAAAATCACGCTCTCAGGAGAGCACAAAGGACTCATGATTTTGCGCGGCATCACAGGATTTACCGCGCTTAGTTTGTTTTTCACAGCACTCTCGCACCTTCCACTCGGAACCGCAGTTATTTTAAATTACACTTCACCGATTATTTCCGCGGTCTTAGCGGTTTTTTTCCTTAGAGAGCGGCCTGGATTTTTCTTAATCCTTTTCACGCTCCTCTCTTTTCTCGGAGTTTATTTTCTGGTAGGAAAATCCCTGCATACTTGGAACCGTTACGTCTGGATTGGACTTCTTTCTTCAGTCTTTGCGGCGTTGGCCTATATTTTTATCCGCGCTGTCAAGGAACGTGAAAATCCCATGACTATTATTTTTTATTTCACTACCATTTCCACGATCGGATCGCTTTTTTATCTCCCTTTCGGATTTGTGTGGCCAAGCTTAAAGGTTTGGCTCTGTCTCGCTGGTGTAGGTGTTGGATCGTTTTATGGCCAGCTTTGGATGACCATGTCGTTTCAAGAAGCTCCGGCAACGCTGGTGAGCCCTTTTTTCTATGTCTCTCCTCTGCTCAGTTTTTTCTACGGTCTCGTTTTTTTTGGTGATCCCATCACACACACTTCTATGATCGGCGTTTTTCTGATCGTTGCCAGCGGCTGCATGATCACAATTCTCGAATCAAAAAAAGCCAAGGC
>CAZOOM010000021.1:0-1819 GCA_964581425.1 uncultured bacterium
GCTTAGAGCAGAAGAAAATCCCGTTTGCAGTCATTCAACCTAAAATTGCTGAGATTGGGAATAATGAGCGTTACTATGAGACTGCGATGTCAGGAAAAAATGAAGATCTGACGTCTTATTTTCAAACCAGCCGTCCTTTCAGAGATCCACGTGCGGCACTTCTTTTTCGCGAAATGTTTGAAAAATCCGTTCCGGTTCTTTTCAAAGAAGAACATCTTTCTGAAGAAGAGGCTCTTCAGCTTATGGTTCAAGCGGTCTCATTGCATCCTCTTCTTTCTGAAGCTATGGTGGCGAGTATTCTTAAAAAGGAAACCAAAGTGTCGGCGGAATTTTATCCGCGTGTCCCTGCTCTTTCAAATCGTTCGATAACGAGCATGACGATCATCAAAGCTTTGCTGACCTCCCGTATGGGATTGGTTCAAAATGAGGAGGTTTCATCGAATGCTGCGGGTTTTCATCTTGAGTTAGGTTCTGCAGGGGAGTTTTCCATTCGAACGCTGGCTTCTGAACCTGTATTGGTGGTGGCTGGTTCTGGAATGCATCTTGAAAGCGGAAGAATTCAGGGGCCTGTCAGGTCGCGTGTTTTTGTCAATCCCAATGGACCTGATCTTGTGTCGCCGCGTCGTGGTGCAAATGAAGAGATTCAAAATCTAATTGCCTCCATTCAGTCGCCGGAAAGAAATGAAATCCGGCAAACAGCTTTATTGCCGCCAACCGCAACCTTGAAGAGTTCGGGACAAAATGTTTCTTCTTCAGCGTCGCTGACTTTCGAGGGTGACTTAGTGGATCAGATTCTTACTCCTGGAATGCCGGAAAAAAGGGTCCGTCAGGTTTTGGCATCGAATTCTCATCCTCAAAAATCGCGTGCGGCTCAAAAACTTATGACCGATCTGGCACGTATTTTGGGATCAAATCTCTTTAATCCCAAGGCCGGCCCGGTTCATTTGATTGTGCCTGTCATGGGCGTTTTGGATGAACAAAGCCGGGGCATTTTATTTTTGATCTTACTTGCGAATCCTCAAAACCGAATCTCACTGGTTTTTCCACTCACGGCTTCTGCTTTAGCCGAGGATCAGGCAGATCTTTTTAACGAGGCTGCGAAATTCGGACTTTCTCAAAATGCGATTCAAATCAAAGCGCTTGGGTCTGAACAGGCGCTTTTAGCCAGATCAGAAAGCTTTGCGCGTTTGCCTGGACTTGAAGCTATCACGAACGGAATTTTGATTCTTCCTGGGCAGGGACTTGAGTGGGGCAAAATCACGAGGGTTGGAAATCCGGTCCGCATGAGCGGAGAAGATTTGGATCTTGGAGTCGCCTTTTTATCCGGTGCGGCGCTTCTCGCGAACGAACCTGAGGCTGCGCGTGGGCATGATTATTATCCGCTTATTCGCTGGCTTTCAAAGAAGGGGATGGATCCGGCGGGGATTCAAGCCAAGCTTGCTCAGGCGCTTCAGGCACTCAAGGCTTACCAAGAATCGGCCTAATTTCAATTGGGACCTTTGGCTTGAGGCCTTAAAATCTTTGCATCTCCTATCAAAATCCGTATAATCTCCAACCTTACGCTGTTCAAGAGATGCATTTACTGGCATCAATTTTCGCTTATGTATGGCGAGATAGCGGATCAATTGAATGAGTAAATAAAAAGTTACGCGTCCCCATCGTCCGTCACGTAGACGAACTACAAGTTCGACACGTGACGCACTCGAGCAAAGCAAGCGAGAGTGTAGGCTGGGGGAGCGAGTGATAGAAATAATAAATATAGAATTACGCGTCCCCATCGTCCGTCACGTAGACGAACTACAAGTTCGACACGTGACGC
>CAZOOM010000021.1:1919-31160 GCA_964581425.1 uncultured bacterium
GCTGGGGGAGCGAGTGATAGAAATAATAAATATAGAATTACGCGTCCCCATCGTCTAGGCTGGTCAGGACACTAGATTTTCATTCTAGCAACAGGGGTTCAAATCCCCTTGGGGACGCCAGTTGCGACTTTTCCGAATCCACCGCTTGTATCTCCTTGAAAATAGGAGAGATAGCGGTGGTTCGAAAAGTCATCCTGTCAAACGAAATCCCTTGAGGAAAAACAAGCTGTTGGAAACGCTGTTTTAAGTTCAATTCCGAGTTCGCCCACAGCGTGGCAAGATTGGTCATAAATAATCGGCAGTAGTTAAGGCACGCCTCAATATCATTCAGTTCAATCCGCGCGTCACCCAATTCGACCTGCTTGGCCAAAAGCTCGGCCTTGAGGGTTTGGGATTGACTCCTGTAGGTTTCTTCATCGAATACACCCTTGATGATCAATTCATCAATCCGGTCTTTCTTTTCCTTCAGATCCTTCAATTCCTTTTCCAAGCGGTGTTCTTCCTTGATTTGCTCGGCTTGCCGTGTTTTCCATACGTCCATGACCATGGCCTCGAATAAGTTGAAGATTTCTTCGCGCGGTTGAAGGGACTCAAGATGCTTGTAAAAGGCCGCTTCAAGATCGCGTTTGCGTATGCTGAAAGAACAGCCCTTTGTATGGCAATGGTAGTACGCATATTTCGTTTTTCTTCTTCCCGTTGACCATCCGCCCGTCAATTTCTGTCCGCAAGTGGGACACTTCATAAAATTTCGCAGGGGAAAATCGGGGTGATTGCGTCTTTTCGGCTTAAAGGATGGCCTCTTGCCGTCAAGAATCGCTTGGACTTTGAAAAATATTTCTTTGGAAATAAGCGGTTTATGGATAGCTTGAACGTCCTCCACCAACCATTGGTGCCTTATGATTCCGGCATATAAGGGATTTCTCAACATCCGATTGATGAATCCTTTTGTTGCTTTCTTAAAACCTTTTTTCTTCAGCACCGCCGCGACCTCTGTCTGTTTGTAGAGGCGTGATTCAATCATTTGAAATCCCTCGATAACGTATATGGCTTCCTCCGTTTCTACCAATAGAGATTTGTTTTCCTTATCCTTTGTGTTTTGATAACCCGCAGGTCCTTTCCACGGCCACCGCCCCTGCTCAAGACATCGTTTGATCCCATTGATGGTTCGCTCAGCTTTAATATCGTTTTCGTATTGGCTGAACGAACCGATAATATTTCTCATGAGCTTGCCGACCGAAGTATCTTCGTTGTTCTCGGTAACGGACAACACTCGTATGCCAAGTCCCGCGAAATTTTTAACAAGTTCCATCTGATCCGATAGATTTCGAGCAAGGCGGTCATATTTCCAGATAATCAGCGTGGTCAGTTTCTTTTTGTTCTCTATGGAATATTTAATGAGCTTTTGCAGTTCCGTTCTATTCTGAGTTTTTGCGCTTTCACCTCTTTCAATAAAAATCCGGTCAACCGCAAAGCCATTTGTTTCGGCAAACTTTCGACACTCTTTTTCTTGGCCTTCCAAGCTGTATCCATGCTCGGCCTGTTCTTTGGTCGAGACTCTGCAATAGAGGATTGCTTTCATGATTTCGTTTCGTTTTTATCGGTTACGGACAGAAGTTCCAACCCCATTTGTTTTATCGCCCCCGTAAGCGAACAAAGCCGTGAACAATTCCTCGCCAATCGGTTAAAGCTATGAACAATTATCGCGCGAAGTTTGACTTTATTTCTGCGAGCATACTCCATCAGCTTCTTTAATTCTTCTCTATCATTGGAAGTTCCGCTTGCCTGTTCAGCGAAAACCCGATCAATCCGATACCCGTTCTTTTTAGCAAATCTCCTGCAAATGCTTTCCTGAATTCGCAAGACATTTCCAAATCCACTTTGTGGTTTTGATACGGTTCGGCAGTATACAACGGCGTTCATTGTGTCCCCCTCTTGTTTTTCAAAACGAACCCAATTCGTTATTGTTCCCATTGGAATTAAGATCAACCGGAATAGGAGCGGTAATTGCTTCACCCTTTTTCATCCGTTGAGATCGTTCAATTTCATGCAGGATTTTCAGGACTGCATTAAGGTTGGAAGTTTTATGCCGCTGAAATTTTTCCAAGTCATCAATGAGCTGTGATTCTATTTTTGGTGTGTACCCTTTTTTCTTCACGATGGTCTTGCCAAAAACGCTTTCAACCGGATCATGTTCAGTAACCGTGATCGTGGGATCAAGATTCTTCAAAATCAACTCATTCTCTACAAAACATATTCGGCGATAAGAAAGCAAATGTGAGAGAAGTAGCTCGACCAACTGTGCTTCCACCGTATCGTTGGGGCCGATGCAGGTGTAAATCTCCAAGCAGAATTCCTCTTGGTTGATTTTGTCGTACTCGGTGACGATCTTACTGAAAAATCCGAATTTTAAGGCGTTCAGTCGGCTGACCTGCTTGCCTTCTTCGGATTTAACGCCGCCCAATTTTGCATTTTCCTTGTTTGCTTTGATTTGTTCTTCACTTACCATGACTGGCCTTCCTTTCGGATAAGAATTTGTCGACCAAGAGTTCAGCCAATGAGTGAAGATTTTCGATGACCTGGGTCAGTTCTTCGTCAGTGTAGATACCCCTTGGCAGGTGTGATTTGCAAGTCTCGACAGAAAGCATTCGGACTCCCTGCGCGAAAAGAGCTCGCGCCCGGTTGTCCTTTGCTCAGTGGCTTTCTGTCACATTGGAAGGTTGGCAAATTCATCATTTTGATCACGGCTCAGGAGTTTTCTGCCGCCGTATCAAGTTTTTTAGGGATGTGTCGCGTCATCCGTATAACTTTTCCTTCATGGGTTTTGATAGTCACAGTTTGAAATTTTTCATTTTTAACCGCGTCGAGTATTTCCTTGTCTGATTTTATTTCGCCGCTCCGCGTCATTTCTTCTTCACAATCAGCCCGTACAATTCGCCCGCTTTTTAAGTGGACGGTTACCTGCGAGTAGTCCCTATTGCGGATCATGCAAAGAACACGATTTTCAGCGGAATTGCGCGCTTTGGCAGGTAGGTCGTCAAGGCGGATCGTTTCGTAGGATTTAGTGATAACGAGAGGCGGGCAGTCTTTTGCGATGAGAAGTTTATTGATCAACGGATTCAAATTGATCAAGATAAGATTTTCCGTCCGGTTGTGACGAAAAAAACCCATTGCAAAATGATCTTCGATGTGACAGTCCGGGCCGATCATGAAGGTTTCTTTGAGGTCGGTCAGAAGATAGCAGGCGAACCCGAATCGGCGGTTCATCTCCAAGGCATATCGAAGATAGTCTATTTTTTTGTTAAGCATCCGTGACTTGATAAAATCCAAAGATTGAAGCGGGACTCCGAAATGGTCACGAATTTCCTTGCAAATCATCATCACCAAAAGCTCATTGCTTGAAAAAAACCTCCACCCTTCTTTGAGTTCGCGCGAACCGGGCAATGCACCCTTCGCGTCCCAATCGTTCAACTGCCGATACGAGAACCCGGCGATTTTATTCGCGTCGCTTGCGCGAAAACTGTCTGCCTCCAAAACGGTTGAGTCTGGTTTTGATGGTTCATTCATATTTCGTAGTCTATTCAAAAAAATTGAACGTGCAAGTATAATTTAAGCCAACTGCGCTGTGAATAAACAAAAGCGATCTCGCGCTATCATCTTTAAGCGCATATAGGTAATCGAAGCAATCCTGAGTCTACCTTAATCCATTCGATTGCATTTACTGAATTCAGCGGGTAGACTTCTTCAAACGCTACCCTTGAAGGAAATAAAATCCCAATGAACTTTCAGTTCAAAAAACCAATGAGAATTTTTTATTTTAATCGGTGGATTGCTTTTACTCTCTGTCTCGCGCTTATCACACCGAATGGTTTTGCCTCCGTGGTGACCCACAGTCCATCCCGTTCCAAGAACACAACCGCCAATGTGTTAATCCCGTCTGAAGTTGGAACCGTCGAAGAATCCTTTGAGAGTAAATCTGGTAAGACCGTGATTTACATTCAGGACGCCCACGTCTCTTTGGAGGCGCAGGAAAACATCGCCAAGGCGATCACCCATTTGATCAAAGATAACGGTATCAAGACCGTATTCGAAGAAGGGTATGAAGGTATTGTCCCAACGGACAAATACTTCAGCTTCATCAAGGATTCTGTCCTCAAAGAAACGGTCTCCTATTTTCTTATGGATAAACTCCGTATCGGCGGGGCGGAATTTGCGCACATCAACAGGAAACAAGACTTTAATTTGATAGGTGTCGATCAACTGAACCTTCACCGTCAGAATATCGAATGGTATCGAAGGAACGCGGCAAACAAGGAACAAACGGATCGCCAACTTGTCATCCTTCAAAAAGAAATGGACTCCTTGGCAAATCGCTATTTCCCCAAGACATTAAAGGATTGGATGCGACTGCGGGCAAGATTTGATGAACAGAAACTTGATATGCTCAGTTACCTAAGACGCACGAACGATATTTTTTTGAAGCAAACCGCAAAGGATTCATTTGTCGCGTCTTTTCCAACCATTGATGCCTTGCTTAAAGCGGAAGGTGGTAAGGCGAAACAGGTCAAAGAAATTGCCCCCGCCCAACTCTTTCGCGAGATGGATCAACTTGAAAATCGCATCGCAAATGTCGCCCTATCGCAAGCGCGAGACCAGAGGATTTTTCAATACCATAAGACATTGGGTCTTTTGCAACGGTTGAATGCCATTGAATTGTCGCTTGCGGAATTTGGGTTGGTAAATGAATCATTGGCAGGATTTGATCTCCAAACGGTCGCCAATTTTATCGCCGAAAACGGCAAAAAATCTATCGTGCTGTCGAAAGATTGGCAAACCGACCTTGAAAACGCGATCCATTTTTATCAAACCGCCCTTGAGCGTGATCATTCCATCGAAGGACACCTTGAGCAATTTTTGAACTCCAAGGAAAACACGGCGGTCTTGGTTTTTGGTGGTTTTCACAAGGATGGCATAAAAGAAATGCTCAAGAAACATGACATTTCTTATCAGGTCATTATGCCGAAAATGGGGAGCATCGACGCAAGACACCAAGCGTATTACAAGCGGCTCATGGGCAATGGTAATTTACCCTTTGAAATTCCTGCGAACGTTACCTTAGCATCAAGGAATGAAAGTGATTTTCAAAGATGGGATGTCTTGGGACTTTTCGTTGCTAAATCTGAGCTGAGGGTTATTGCAGATGTCATCCAACGATCACCGAATAAGGATTGGAGTCTACTGAATCACCAGATCGAGGTAAATTTAATGGCCTTAAAAAATTCGTATACCCAACAAGGTCGTGCCGAAGTGCGCAGTGGGGCTGACAGGGCAAAAGCCCAAGGGCTGATTCAGCAGTATGACGGGATATGGGAACGATACGATGAAGTTGATATGCAGGTGGATCACACGCGCGGTCTTAATGAAATTGAGCGACAACGGAAGGCACGAGAAGGATTTCTTGGTCAAGAAAGTGATGCGGTGAAGGGCCAAATGAGGGTACTTCTGCCGCGCCTCAGGAAGGATACTCAGGCCGCTCAGGTGGTTTCTGAGATCGAAGCCATCTTGGCCCGGTCGGAAGTGCGGGCGACAATAGGCACTATAACTTTCGGAGATAAAGCGGGACAAAGGGAAATCGCTTTGACGACGCTTGATGCACGAAATTCTCAGAATAATCAATACTATGAAACTCCCTCAGTTGGATTCTATCAAAAGAGCAACCAATACCGGATGGTTAAAGTTGCAAGCGATGCCTCATTGCAGGAATTTGCACGGGCGCATCGCGTTGAATCGCCAATGACTGCGGGTGTCATATTCTTTAATTTTTCGAGTATTGAAAACGCTATTTTCAGCACTACACCCGTAGGTATTTTATTTGAAACAGAACAGATGCGTATTTTTATCCCGTTTTATGTTCCCGAGAATGTTCTTAATAAGAGTGACCTCAATACGGATGTGCGAGATGGTTTTCCCATTTCGGGAAAACGTTTCAAAACGGTTCCATCTCGATTTGAATACAAGAGGACAAGCCGAAATCTTTGGCTCATTTCTGTTGTAGCACCACGTCGTGCCGAAGTGCGCAGTGGGGCTGACAGGGCAAAAGCCCAAGGGCTGATTCAGCAGTATGACGGGATATGGGAACGATACGATGAAGTTGATATGCAGGTGGATCACACGCGCGGTCTTAATGAAATTGAGCGACAACGGAAGGCACGAGAAGGATTTCTTGGTCAAGAAAGTGATGCGGTGAAGGGCCAAATGAGGGTACTTCTGCCGCGCCTCAGGAAGGATACTCAGGCCGCTCAGGTGGTTTCTGAGATCGAAGCCATCTTGGCCCGGTCGGAAGTGGGGAGTCAAACTGCCGAATTGGACGTGACTGCGGCATTAAATAGTCTCAGCACACCTTCGATGGTTTATCTTGATTTTGAGGATTTCGTCCAACGGTTTTCTGAATCTCAGCGGGAAGAACTTTTTGCACTTGCCTATGAATATGCCGAGAAAGTCCGAATCGTTATCTACAATGCCGATTTAACGGCTGAAATGCTCAAGCTATTCCGTGAACTGAAACAAACCAAGGGTAATGTCTGGATCACCGCTGAAGATGCGCAGAAGGCATTTCAAGCGACGCAAAAAGGGTTTGTGAAGAATTTTGCACTCAAGGCAAACATTCAGCTATCCAAGGCACACGAACGGCTTAAAGAGCAATATGGCGATGCTCAGGCCAAGATTCATTTCTTCCGTTACAAACCCGAAGATCATCAAAGCGGACTGCTTGCCGCTGCGCTACTTTGGGCCGATTACAACGACGCAGGAAGGGTATTAGAAGGCATCGGACGCGACAACGAAGGTTATCTGACATTTGTGGGCGAGGTGTTGAGAAATCTGATTCAGCGATCAGAAGCGCGTCGCGTCGTCGCTATGGCCGCCTAACCTGCTTTCCGTTCTCCGTACCTCCTGCTATCATCCTGTGGTTCTAATTCCCAAGAGGAGTGTCTCAGTTCGAGGCGGCCTTATGGCTTACGCAGGCATGGGAGCGAGTTCACTCAGAGAGAAGATTTCTTCAAGCCCCTGAATAACGTGTTTCAAATTCAGTTCCCTTAGGGACGCCAAATAAAAAACCCGCGCCAAGTTTTTGGTACGGGATTTTTATTTGTGGTGACGTAAGGGGATGTCCGCCCGACGGAGACATCCTTCAACTCCGCGGGCGTAGTCCCAGCCCTGGGGCTGGGGCAAATCCCCTTGGAGACGCCAAAAATTGCAGATAGCCTTTTGGTTATCTGCAATTTTTTTTGATGTTCAAAGAGGATTTGAAGTCATTTTCCTGCCGACGATCAGGGCGCTTCCATCGATTAGCTACGATTTTCCAATGGCATGTTTGAGTAATTCCCAAGGAGAAATTACTGCGCAATGCAGAAAATACTCCCGAGGGATTTTGATGAGACAGGTCAACATCAAAATAACAGCGAGCGACTTTCTTTGATCAAACCAATGTTTTTTTCCAACTTTAACACAGATGACGTAGGTAAGGAAAAAAACGAAAAAGAGATTTGGGAAAAACATGAATAAAATTCTTTGGCGTGTCATTTCATAAAGCACGAAGCCAAGAAATCTGTAGACGAAAAGCCATGCTGCGATTTGCCGCGGATTTTTCTGTTTCCACTTTAGAGCGACAATGAGTTGAATGATAAGTTGATAAATATCGAAAACTTTATCCCAAGCAGTGTAATCAATTTTTGCCAAAGTGCCTGTTGTGTCCCAAATCACAACATCGAACATGTCAAAGAAGTATTGAGATAGAAGGGTTCCCAGCAAGGGCCAACGAAATATCATCAAAGGCCCAAGCAATCGCATGGCTAAGACGATTAGCATTCCAGGATCGAGTAGAAGATTGAATGGCATCACTCCCAAAAGATCGGCATTTAGGGAGTTCTCTAAGAGGTGTAAATTTCCTTTTGCATGGCTATCAGATGGAGTGGATGGGGTCGTGAATCAGTACCTTCTGAAAGTACCGGGGTTATCTTGAACTCTGTATCATTTGAAGGGGCTCTCCAAGAGACTTGAAAAAGATTTCCATGTCCCTCTAAAATAACTTTATAAAGTTGGCTAACATGGCAGCAGACGAGGAATCCGTAGCTCATTTGTCAGATGTTTTTGAAAATCCAGAACTTGCGCAGCGTTTGAAGCTAGTGATTATTTTTGCGAATGAACAAAATCCGGATCGTTTTTCGGCTGAAGTTCTAAGTGAACATTGAGGTTATTTTAAATCTTTAACATTTTAAAAAAGGATTTTTGCGATGGACGAAAAAATTTTAAATTTAGCTAAGCTAGTGGACTATCAAAAATCTTCAACCGTGAGCCGAATTCTCTTTGATAAAAAGGCGGGTAAACTTACCGTTTTTGCCTTTGATGAGGGGCAGTCGCTAAGCGAGCATACTTCTCCTTATGACGCCATTGTTCAGGTGCTCGAAGGAAAGGTGGAGATTCAAATTACCAAGCAGCTCTACCAGCTTGAACCAGGAGAGATGATTCACATGCCTGCCAACCAGCCACACGCACTGCGCGCGCTTTCGCGTTTTAAAATGCTTCTCATTTTAATTCGATAGCAAAGCCTTTTTTGCTACAATCCCTTTTCAACCAGAGGGATTCCGTTATCATGAAAAAATGGCATTCGTGGTTAGGTTTTATCCTGTTCATTACTTCACTCTGGCTCTTGCATGCGGAGTTTCAGGCCCATCATTTACGGGAGATCCTGAACGATTTTCGAGCGATTCCGGTTCTGTCTCTTTTTGCTGCCCTTTTTCTGACGTTTTTAGATTTCTTTTTCTTAAGTCTTTGCGAAACCCTCAGTTTTGGTTACATCAAAAAACCGTTGCCCTATTCAAAGATTTCTCTAAGTTCTTTTGTTTCGTATGCGTTTTCCAATAGCGTTGGATTTGCAGGATTATCAGGCGCCTCTGTGCGTTTTCGTTTTTATTCTGTATGGGGACTTTCTGCCTCTGAAGTTGCCAAACTTGCAGCTTACGTGAATCTGACTTTTGTTTTAGGTTTTCTCGGTTTGGCGGGGTTCTGCTTTTTATTTGAACCTGTGGCGATTCCTCAAATGCTGAAACTAACCCCAGTCACGGCTCGTGTTTTTGGTATTCTCTTTTGGATAGCTGTCACAAGTTTTCTGTGTCTAACCGTGGTTTTTAAGAAAAAAATTAGAATCAAAAATTGGGAGTTTCGTTTTCCTTCCTGGCGACTCACGGTGGCGCAACTGGCATTAACAGCCATTGATTTAACGATTGCCGCCGCTGTTCTGTATGTTCTATTTCCTGCTACTGCGCGACTTAATTTTCCGCACTTTCTGACAGCTTATTTATTGGCAATGCTCGCCGGTTTAGTGAGTCAAGTCCCGGGTGGATTGGGAGTTTTTGAGACGATGATGATCCTGCTTTGCCGGGGCACTACGAGCAAGACCGAAATGATGGGGGCATTTGTAGCCTATCGTATGATTTATTATCTGATGCCACTTTGTTTGGCGGCGCTCTTTCTTGGATTTTATGAACTCTATCAACGTCGAGAAAAATTGCAGGATCTCACGGATTTTTTTTCGCAGATGGCTTCGGTGATTATTCCTCGTCTTTTTTCTGTGTTGGTTTTTTTTGCGGGTTTGCTGCTGCTTTTTTCCGGGGCCACTCCCGGAATGGTGGAACGCATCATTTTTTTAAAATCAATTTTTCCGTTACCCGTGCTAGAAATTTCCCATTTTCTGGGGAGTATGATCGGAGCCTGTCTGCTCATCTTGGCTTGGGGACTTGCGCGGCGGATGGACGCGGCTTATTTTTCCACTTTAATTTTGCTGGGGTTGGGAGGCGTTTTTTCGCTGATCAAAGGGTTCGATTTTGAAGAGGCGCTCATTCTTTTTGGAATGGCTTTCATCTTTGTTCCCACTCACCGCCATTTTTATCGAAAAACTTCGCTGCTTCATGAGCCTATTTCTCGGGGATGGTTGCTTACTTTTTTTGTCTCTGCAGGAACATCGCTTTGGCTTGGTTTTTTTTCGTTTAAACATGTGAATTATTCTCATGATTTGTGGTGGCAATTTTCATTTGATGCCGATGCTCCGCGGTTTCTACGTGCGACAGCTGGCAGCTTTGCCGTTATCTTTCTTTTTGCCTTTAAACGATTTTATCGTCCGATGAAAATTAGTTTGCAGGATCCTACCGAAATGGATTTATCTCAAGCCAGAAGCATTATTGAGAAATCTAAAATAACTTCGTCCAACCTTGCCCTTTTAGGAGATAAAGCTTTTTTTTGGAATGAAGCGCGAACCGCTTTCATTATGTACCGTGTTCAGGGTCGTACCTGGGTGGGCTTAGGTGATCCCGTGGGACCGGAGGAGGAAGCGAAGGAGTTGATTTGGAGATTTCATGAGTGTGCTGATGAACACGGAGGGATCACTGTTTTTTATGATGTACCCAAAGAAAGCATCCATACCTATCTGGATTTAGGTCTTATCCCACTTAAATTTGGAGAGGAGGCGCGCGTGCCGCTTCGTGATTTTTCTTTGGAAGGCGCGAAGAGAAAAGGGCTTCGCCATGGATTCCGCCACTTTGAAAAACAGGGATGTGCGTTTGAAGTAGTGCCTCCATCGGCGGTGGGTTCCTTGATGCCGCAGCTTAGAGCGGTTTCAGATTCTTGGCTAAGTCACAAAAATACGCGCGAGAAAGGATTCTCTCTTGGATTTTTTAATGAAGAATATCTTCGCCGCTATTCTGTGGCCGTGATTCGAAAAGGCTCTGAAATCGTTGGATTTGCGAACTTGTGGATGAGCGGTGGGAAAGAAGAGCTTTCCGTAGATCTGATGCGTTATCGGATAGACGAGTCTCTGCGTGGCATTATGGATTATTTATTTCTGCAATTAATGATGTGGGGAAGCTCTCAAGGATTTCAGTGGTTCAATTTGGGGATTGCGCCACTTTCAGGGCTTTCGGATCATGCCCTTGCCCCTCTTTGGGTCCGAATGGGCTCATTTTTATTTCGGCATGGAGAGCATTTTTATCATTTCCAAGGCCTTCGGCACTACAAAAATAAGTTTGATCCGATTTGGGAACCGAAGTATCTTTTATCTCCTGCGGGGCTGCACCTTCCGAGAATTATGACGGATCTTGCTGCCTTGATCTCCGGAGGAATTAAAGGGATTATTACAAAATAATGATCGATGGGAACTTTAAGAGTTCGTTAAGCAGTTGATTTTTTTCATGGTAAAATTAAAAAAGAGGTCATCATGAGAGTGCTGTTAGTTGAAGACGAAAAAAGAATTGCGAGCTTTGTGATCCGCGGACTTCGCGAAGAAGGTTTTGCGGTGGATCATGCGCTGGAAGGTGAAAAGGGGCTTTATCTTGCAGAACTCAATCCTTATGACGCCATTATTTTGGATATCATGCTTCCTGGGAAAGATGGTTTGACCATTTGTCGCGAACTTCGATCAAAAAAAATTGAAGCTCCGATCCTTATGCTTACCGCACGAAGTGCTGTGAAGGACAAAGTTGCCGGACTTAACTCCGGCGCAGATGATTATCTTGGAAAACCTTTTGAGTTTGAAGAGCTTATTGCCCGGGTGCGTGCTCTTTTGCGGAGGAGAACAGCGGCTCGGACGACTCTTTTGCAAGTTGAGGATCTCACGCTGGATCAAGTCACTCACCGAGTGACGCGGGCAGGAAAAGAAATCGAATTGACCGCACGGGAATACGCTTTACTTCAGTATTTAATGCTGCACGCGAATCAAGTGGTAACGCGCACCATGATTTCGGAGCATGTTTGGAATGAGGACTTTGATTCATTTACCAATGTGATTGATGTTTATATCCGATATTTACGCAGCAAAATCGACGAAAATTTCAAAAAAGACCTCATCTGCACCCTTCGTGGTAAGGGTTACATGCTGAAAGGTAAGTGTGCTTAAGTTCAGGTCCATTAAATTTAAAATGGGCGTGCTTTACTCTCTAGTGCTTGCGATTATTCTCATCGTTTATAGTTTTATCCTGTCAGCGACATTAAAGCAGGTGCTTTACCGAGAATTTGATCACCGTCTGGAATTTAAGACTCAAGAAATTACGGATTTATTTAATTCTTTTTTTCAAGATGCGAATACGGCTATTGCAACCTTCAGCATTGCTTCACATCAAATTATTCTTCATGAGAATCTTTCTTACGGTCCTCCAGGGGCCTACAATTTACAAACTAAAATTTTAGAGGCGCTTGATCGCTATGAGCTGCGCGGAGATTATGTGGTTTTAAAAGATATTCGCGGAGAGCCTTTAGTCGCTTCAAGTAATATTTCCCCCGAGCTTTTAAAAGAAATGCTTGAGAAACATCCTGAGGCTATTCCTTCTCAAGGAAGGTTAAGCTCTTTTCGATTCAAAGAAAAGTCGCTAAGAATGATTGAACGAGCCATCCATCTTAAAGATGGCCAGTCTTATTTGATTCAAATTGCAAGTTCGGCAAGCCATCTGGATCGTATTACCAATCGCCTGATTGTGTCAGCTCTCATCTTACTTCCGTTAATGTTGCTCACGACAAGTTTTATGGGACGGGTGCTTGCGCAGAATATTTTAAAACCCGTGACTGCCGTCGCTAAAATTGCCGAAGGGATTTCGCATGAAGACTTGAGTCAGCGCGTTGAGGTAGGTGAGATCGATACTGAAATGCAGTCGCTTGTTCAGGCCTTTAACCATATGATTGCCCGTCTTGAGCAGTCCTTCCATCATATTTCAGAATTCAGTTCTCATGTTGCTCATGAACTTAAAACTCCTTTGGCTGTGATTCGAGGGGAGTCTGAGATTGCGTTGAGAAAAGAGAGAACCTCGGAAGAATATCAGGAGGCTTTGAGAGCGAATCTTCGTGAAGCGCGCAGAATGATTCGAGTGGTTGAAGATATTTTGCTGCTATCTCGCATTGATTATGATCCGAGTTGCATGCAGTTTCGGCGCCTAGATTTTAAATCTTTTTTTGCAGAAATATTTGAGCAAGCCAAAATCTTGGGGGAAAGCAAGGCTCTTAAAATTCAAACACAGGTTCAAGATAAGGCTGCCTTTATCATGGGCGACGAAGTTCATTTGCGGCGGCTTTTTTTGAACCTGATTGATAATGCGGTCAAATATTCTCCGCCTCAAGGCATCTTAGAACTCAAAGTCAGTTCTCAGGAAAATCAACTTGTGGTTACGGTCAAAGATTCCGGACCAGGAATTCCACCTGAGGATTTGGGCAAGATTTTTGAGAAATTTTTCCATAAAGATTTACTGAATGCCCCTCCGGGAAATGGCCTTGGACTTAGCATTGCAAGGTCCATTGCCTTGGCCCATCAAGGAGAGATTCAGGTTCAAAGCTCTGTGGGCCACGGAGCTCTTTTTACGGTTCGCCTTCCTCTTCAGCAGTAAAACCAGCCTTTTTCTCCTCTATGAAATGAGAAACTTCTAATCTTCTCTTCATCCTCCTCTCATCTTGCTTTGTTTATCCTTAGTAGTAGAAAGAAGGAGGGAACAGTGCATGAACAAAATATTGTTGATCGATGATGATCCTCTTATTCAGTACATGTACGGACGCCTTCTTCGCAGCGAAGGGTATCACTTGGAACAGGCTGCGGATGCGGAGAATGCAACGGAAATCATGATTTCCAAGAAAATTGATCTTGTGCTTTTAGATATTCGAATGCCGCAGATCGATGGAAAATTCATGAAGGAAGTTTTAGCCATTTGTGCTCCGAAAACCAAGGTCATTGTTTCAAGCGCTTATCCCATTGTTCAGCAAAAAAGGGATATTCCAGGAGCCTTTGCTTATTTTGATAAGTCAGAAGGAACAGATCGATTGCTAGCCTTAATTGCGCAGGCAATGCAATCACGAGAATTACGAGTGAATTAGGTTTTTTAATAGCTGCCCAATTTGGCAGTCATGAAACAGGTAAAAACAAAAAGGAGAAAAGTATGAAGAAATTTAAAATGTTGATCGCACTGTTGGTTGTCACGGCTGCAGTGAGCGGCACTTCGTGGGCCCAGTCTGCCTCGGACCAAAATTTGAAAGAAGCGTTAGCTAAGCCAAAACAAGCAACTCAGAAACATGTGAAGATGGCGCATCATCAGCATGAAAGGGTTAAAACTCAGCTGGATAACGTCAAGACTGATATCAAGAAGTAAAGAAAATCCCAGGGAGGGTCCGATCCCGAGAGGTGTCGGATTCTCCCCAGGAATGAAAAGCTTAAAAAGGAGGATGCCATGAAGATCTTTAAAGCCTGGATAGTGATAGGGGGTTTTTTGGTGCTCATTCAGCCAGCGCTTTTGGCTGCTGCCTCCGAGGGCGGCGTTTCTGGAAAAATGACGCCAGTAAAAGTGTCTACCGGAAATAATCAGAATTCTATGGATGACTTTCTGAATTCAGGATGGGGCTATGATTTTAAAGATGCCCAAAGAATGATGGAAGATATGCATCGTTTCATGGGGAATTTTTTTCAGGAAGGATTGAATGAGAGAGGAATGGCATTTCACAATACATCATCTGTTTCATCCGGATTTCAGGAAACGCCTGATGCTTACGAATTAAATATGGACCTTCCTGGCGTGGATAAAAACCAAATTGATATTCGAGTCCAAGAGCGTACACTCGATATCCTTGTGCAATCGCAACAACAGCAAAAGAACCAAAGTCATTCGGGGTGGATGGAAAGTTCTCAAATCTCAACCATCCATCAAGCCGTAAGGATTCCCTCTGATGTTCAAATTGAAAAAATCGAATCACATTATCAAAATGGAATTTTGACGATTCGACTTCCTAAAGAGCATCCTGAGGAGGTTCAACGCGTGGGAAAGAGAATTTCAGTGAGTTGAGATTTTATCCTAACGAGGGAAGCGCAAAGGGCTGTGCGGCTGAAGAATAAGCGCATTCTTAAAAAATGCCTTTCGCTTCCCTCATGTGAACTGATAAAATCCTCTCATGTTTGGACTTCATGAAAAAGAATGGGCGGCAGTCAGTTCCGTCATTGCGGCAGTTGGGCTTACGTTTTTTAAGCTTATTGTGGGTTTTTCAACAGGAAGCTTGGGGATCTTAGCTGAAGCTGCGCATTCAGGTCTTGATTTGGTGGCGGCTCTCATGACTGCTTTTGCCGTGCGGATTTCAAGCCGACCCGCGGATAAGGGCCATCCCTACGGCCATGGAAAAGTTGAGAATCTCTCCGCACTTTTCGAAACTCTCCTTCTTCTCATTACCTGTGTCTGGATTATTCTTGAGGCATCCAAGAATCTTTTATCACGGCATATCCAGATCGAAGTCACTTTCTGGTCTTTTTCTGTGATGGCGATTTCAATTTTAGTGGATATTTCCCGCTCTCGGATGCTCTATAAAGCGGCCAAAAAATTTAACAGTCAGGCACTTGAAGCTGATGCACTTCATTTTCAGACGGATATTTGGAGTTCCGCGGTTGTTATTTTAGGACTCATTTGCGTTAAGCTCAGTGATTTTTTTCCTCATCTCAGCTTTCTTCGCTTTGCGGATTCGGTGGCGGCTTTGATCGTTGGATTGATTGTTGTTAAAATTAGCTGGGATCTTGGCATGCGGTCAGTAGGCGCTTTGATGGATTCTGCACCGGCCGGGATTGAAGAAAAAATCGTGGCACTGGTTGAAGCTGTTCCTGGAGTGATCAATTGCCATCAGCTTCGAGTTCGTGTTTCCGGCCCACAGCTTTTTATTGATCTCCATATTTTGGTTGATGGGAATCAAACCCTTCGCAAGGCACATGATCTGACAGATCTGATCGAAGAGAAAATTCAGCAAATGTATTCTAATGCGGATGTCACGGTGCATCCGGAGCCTGATTCTGCAGAGCGTTAAAAAAATCAATAAAGTCCAAACACCGGATCCCAAACTAAATTTAAACCTTATAGGTGAGTTGTGGAAGTGATTCAGCATTTTTTTCAAAATCTTTACCGTTTTGATGAGCTTATCCGTTGGGGCGGTTATGTGGCCATGGCCATTATTGTTTTTTCTGAAACAGGACTCCTTGCGGGGTTTTTTCTTCCAGGGGACTCATTGCTCGTCACTGCCGGTGTTTTGTGTGCGGTAGAAGGAGTTCTTAATATTTGGGTGCTGAACGGCATTTTGATAGCTGCAGCAATTTTGGGGGATACCGTTGGTTATTGGGTAGGATACCATTTTGGTCCTAAGATTTTTAGCCGTAGCGACTCAATTTTTTTCCACAAAGATCATTTATTGAGGACCCAAAAATTTTATGAGAAATATGGAGCCAAGACCATCGTGATTGCAAGGTTTGTTCCCATTGTCCGGACTTTTGCGCCTACGGTAGCAGGTGTCGGGAAAATGAACTACTCACGCTTTTTGGCCTACAATGTGGTCGGCGGTATTGGATGGGTGCTCAGTATGACTCTTTGCGGATTTTTTCTCGGGCATACCATTCCCAATTTAGAAAAGCATATTCATTTTGTTATTCTTGCTGTGATTCTTATCTCATTTCTTCCCATCGTAAAGGAATGGCATACCGCAAGACGTGAAAAGAAAGAAGGGTTGAAAAAGTAACGCAGCGCGGCGGGCGGGAATGACTCGAATAATGACAGCCTAAGTTATTATTGCTATGATTTTTCCGTCCAATCGACTGTAATTGTAACCGAACAGATATAGGAGAGTAAGATGAAATATCGGTGGATAGTCCCATTGATGGCATTTTTTATTGTAACTGCGGTCTGGGGATGTGCTCCTAAAAATGAATTAGAACAGTCCCCAAAGCGCGTTCAGAAGAATGCGAGCAAAATGACTCTGGCAGAATTAGAAGCCAAAGCCAAATACTATGAAGATGCGATTCTGGCTCAGAAAAAGGAGTTTGATAAGCTTGTTGCTGAGGTCAATAAGTTTCCTCCCTCAGAAGTTTATGGAGACAAGACCAAAGGATTGCGAGAGCAGATTACAAAAATTCAGAAAGCGGCAACGCCGTTTATTCAACGTTATCGAATTTATGCCGCTGAAATTCTGAAAAAAGGTGGAACGATTGACGCTAATAAGTATGCTTAAACATAGCAAGTAAAGGAGAGAATATGCCAAATAAAACTCTGGAAGAATTCAAATCGTTTATTATGCGCGGAAATGTTGTCGATATGGCCGTTGGTGTGATTATCGGCGGCGCTTTCGGTAAAATTGTAACTTCGCTGGTTAACGATGTCCTGATGCCGCCCATCGGACTTTTGCTCGGAAAAGTGGATTTTGCAAACCTCTTTATTAGTTTGAATGGCCAAGCTTATGCTTCGCTGGCTGAAGCTCAAAAAGCGGGTGCGCCTACTTTAAATTATGGAGTATTTCTGAATACGACCATTAATTTTGTGATCGTAGCATTTGTGATTTTTTTGATCATTAAACAGATGGCGAAACTCCAGGAGATTGGTAAGAAACCAGCGGCCGCGCCGGCAGCTCCAACTACCAAGAATTGTCCCTACTGCATTTCCGTGATTCCTATCAAAGCAACGAAATGCGCGCATTGCACATCTGCGGTGGCCACAGCGTAGATTCTAAAAATTGTCGATTGAATAAAAAAGGACGGCTTTAAGGTCGTCCTTTTTTATTTTGGGACAGAGGGGCGGTTTGAGAGGATTAACGATTTTTGCGCTTTGAAAATAACGTAAAGAGGTTTAATGGTATTTTGATCAAGTTCTGAAAAGCGTTTTTCTTTCATGACCATGAAGACACGTTCAGGCCCCTGAAAAAAAGAGGGAAGGATCTCAGAGTTTAGGAAGACGTAGTCTTTAATCACTTCCGGCTTTTCAAATACCATTTCGGTATTCATCGAAACTTCGACCAGCCGGTCCTGAAGATAAAAAGGAAGGCTTGCGTAGTAGCTACCCCACATTAAAATCTTTTCTCCCGGTTTTCGGATCTTTTTGAGCTCTTCAGCTAGAATTTTTGAATTTTTAAAATGGATCGCAGGCAAAGCACTTAAGGCTATCAAACACACGCCGAACATGGTTGCAAGCTGAAGCTTGAAAAGACGCGAAGCATTATTTTGGCGTGAAACAATGAAGAACAGGATCGAACAAGTCAGGAGAAAAATTCCGAGGATCACGATCGAGGCAATCGGAATGCCCTCGACAAACATGGGTTTGATCAAAATAAAAATCGATCCTCCGAGCGCGAGGAGGAAAAAAGTCGCTCCGAGCATGATTCCTGAAATCTTATAGAAACGAGGAGAAATTTCAGATGGATTTTGAATCCAACGAGACCAAAAATAAGACATAAAAAAAGCAAGAGGCGGGAAGAGAGGGACAATATAAGTTGCTAATTTGGTTCGAAAGAGGCTGAATAAAATAAAGGGAATCAAAAACCAGCATGCCACGAAATTTAATTTTGATTGATGGTCATCTGAAATTTGCTTACTTTGTTTGGCCTTCACAGCCGCTGGAATGAGAAGTGTCCAGGGCAGAAAACCCAGGGGACTGATCAAACAATAATAAAAAATGGGGTGGGCGCGGCCGGCAGATCCTTTTCCGATTCTTCCGAGCAGTTGATAGTTTAAAAAATAATCCCAAGCACCTTCATGAGTCAGGATTACGGCAAGATACCAACTTAGAGAAATTGCAAAAAAGAGAATGATTCCAAAAATCCAATGGTACCAAGGGATACGGAACCCTCGTTTAAAGATAGCGGCAAAGATTACGGTAGGGACGAGCGTGATCATCCAGGCAACCGGGCCTTTCGTAAGCATGCCAAGTCCGAGTCCTGTCATGGCCAGATAAAAATATAATGGTTTGTTTTTATTTACAAAAAATAAATGAGCAATGGCAAACATGGTCAGAAAAGTAAAAAAGGTCAAAGCCATATCGGTAGTCACAAGCCTGGAGACGGCGACATAAAGTGCTGAGCTTGCTAAAATGCCTCCCGCAGTTAGGCCAGTTCGGAAATCAAAGAGCACGAACCCAAGCCGTATTAAAAGCGCCAGCAAAATCAAACTTAAGAGTACGCTCGGGAGTCTTGCGCTGAATTCAGAAGGGCCCAAAAGCTGATAGCAGGCCGCAATCATCCAGTTAGCCAGGGGAGGTTTATGAAGATGGATGATGCCATTCATTCGAGGAATCATCCAATCCCCTGTACGGAACATGGTCAGAGACATTTCCGCGTAACGTCCCTCGTCAGGATCGAAAAAAGGAACCTTTCCAAGATTCCAGAAAAAAATGGTGGAGATGATTGCAAAAAAAATCAGAAGCCAGGACACGCGTTTGGAGTTCATGGGATTCACGATGCCTTGTGGCCGTGAATCAACCACAAATTACGCGCGTAGACAATGAGGCCAACGGCCTGTCCTGCAATAAACACAGGATCCTTTCTGTGAATCGCGTAAAGAAGAAGTACGGATCCTCCAAAAAGGCTCAGATACCAAAAGGAATTTGGGATTACGCTTTTTTTGAGGCGTTCAGAATGAATCCATTGAATAAGAAAACGCGAAAAAAAGAAAAATTGGCCAAGAAATCCAATGACAATCCAGACTTGCACGGCGGTCATGATTGACTCCTGATCTTAAAATGAATTTTGTTGGTTAAAAGCCAGCGCACTGCAATTAAGTCCCAGAGAGGCCCGAGTAATCGATTCCAAAGTCCGTATTTCGATTTCCCGAAACGCCTGGATTCATGCTGAACAGGGATCTGTTTGATTTTAAACCCCATGGCCTCCGCGACTGGAGCAAAAAAACGGTGCATGCCTTTATAAGGATAAAACGCTTTTAGGACATCACGCCGGAAAACTCGAAGCGAGCAACCTGTATCGATAATCGTATCTCGAATAATACTCCGCCGAATATGATTAGCAATCCAGGAAATACTTTTTTTGAAAGGAGAGTCACCGCGTTTTTCTCGATAACCTGTGACCATATCGTGCTCTCCGCTTCGAAGTGTCCAAATAAGCTTAGGAAGTTCTTCCGGAGGATTTTGAAGATCTGCATCCAAGGTAGCGATCACATCTCCTTTAGATTCTTGCAGCCCCACGTAAAGAGCGGTGGTTAATCCTGTATTTTTCTCAAGTTCGATTAGGCGGATTCTTTTTTCAGAGGATTGAAAGGGGAGGATGGCGTCCCGTCCATGATCTTGAGAGGCGTCATCGACCAACACGATTTCCCAATCCTCTGAGAATTGGCGGCAGGTGTTGAGCAAACGCTCAATTAAAGGCGTTAGGTTTTCACGTTCATTGTAAAAAGGGCAGACAATGGAGATCAAGGAGAACCTTTCGTTAGTGTCCGGTATTATAGCGGGTCGGAATTAAAATCCAAGTTTCTTACAAAATCTGAACGGCTTTTAAAATTCCATGCGGGACATGTGACGGACTCCAAGTTGAAGCGGCAGCATTCCCAAAAGAAGACTGGTAGTGCTCATGAGAAGAAAAGAAATCCAAAGCGGACCGGGAAAAAAAGTGAGAAACAATCCTAAAAAAGTAAGATAAGTTAAATGGGAAAAGAGCAGCAAGGATCCGCCAAGACCTGAAATGATTTCTGAAGGGTTATTGGATTTGAAATTAGGGAATAAGGCTCCAAAGCCTACCGAAAGTCCTGTTAAGGCGATGCAAACGAAAAATCCCATGCCTGTTGTGACAACGAGCTGGTCCAGGCTCACCTCAAGCATCCACCCCGATAAAAAAACAAGAGGAACAGTGAGGATCATCGAAAGCAACGTTCCGAGGATGAATTTTTCCATCAGAATGGATGCGTAGGAGACAGGAGCAAGGGCGATCATCCAGGCGCGTGATCCTTCGAGAGAAATCATGGGGAAAATGAGGCGCATACTAAAGCTGGAGAGAACAATGTAGGTGCCAACTGTATTTAAAATAAAAATAATATTTCGCCACATATCTTTAAGCACATGAGCCTGAAAGTTTCTCAAGTTCAAAAAATAGATGAGAAGCAAACCAAAGAATAAAATCATTTGTGACCATTCGGAAGGTTCGCGGCGGAATGTCAGCATGTCTTTTTCAAAAAATCCAAAACCAGGTTTCCATAAAAATTTCCACTGTTCCAGCGGGCGAAACACAGGGGCCATGGAGTTTCCTCTTAGGCGTTTAAGTCCTTCGCTGTGATCCTGGGAACGGAGAAAGGTCATTTGGAAAAGACGCTCCCCCGCTGCAAGCGTAGGAAGGAGCATAAAGAGCGTATTTGCGAGCAGCATTTGGAAATAAAACAGACCATCATCCCAGAGATGGCCTGTTTGCTGGCCTAACTGACACAGAGCAAGAACTCCTCGAGTCATCCAGCAAGAGGGCAGAAAGATATTTTTAGCCATGGCAACATGCGGCAAGTAGCCACTCAGGATTCCTTGAAGAGAGCCTTGTTCGCGGATGAGTTCTGGCTGTGTTTTCCAGAAAAGAAAAATACCGCCCAAAATGAGAAGGCCGAAAGCGATCCGCTTGCTTTTATGACTCGGAAAAAGAGCTACGCAAAGTAAGGCCAAAAAACTTCCCGTCATAACAGCAAGCAAAATAAATGGGATGTAAAATACAAAACAGAAAAAAGGAAAAAAACTAGCAGCAATGCCTCGCGTCATGGTAAAGGCTGCGATAAAAGGAGTAATTAAGAATAAGATGGGCCACGCACTGATCCACAGAGTTTCCAAGATTTTTAAAAAATAAACGTCCTTCCATCGAATATTGCGCGCTATCAAAAAAGCAATTTCGGGAGATTTGTAAAGCGAGGCGTAAGCTGAAATCCCCGAAGAAATTAAAAGCATGACAAAAATCATGAAATTAAAAAGATAAAAACACTCGTCAATCAGGATCGAGCCAAAAGGTTTCTGCTGTTCGAAAAAATGAAAGCTGTGGTAGAAAAGAAAAAAGAGGCCGGTGCCGGCCGCAATAAGAAAAAGTAAAAGAGTTAAAAGCTCCAAGCGTGCATGAGAACGCATTTTCCGAAAAATATTGGAAACAATTTGGAGTTTGAGTCCAATCAGGATGGTAAGTGGGTTCATGCGGATTTAGCCTCAACAAGTTTGAGAAACATCTGCTCAAGATTTTGCTGCGAACCAAATTCTCGGTGCAATTCCTCAAGCGATCCAAGCCCTACAAGGTCACCTTTGTGAAGGATAGCAATTCTGTCAGCAAGCTCTTCGGCCATGGGGAGAGTATGAGTTGAAAAAATAACCGTCATGCCCATGCGCGTTTTTTTCTTCAGAAAATCTTTGAAGCTTTTAATGCTGATAGGGTCCAGTCCAACCATGGGTTCATCCAGTATGAGGATCTTGGGATCATGAAGCAGTGAGGCACTTAAGACAGCCTTTTGTTTCATGCCGTGAGAAAATTCTTCGATTAGAACATCCTGGACTTCCGTAAGTTCGAAAAATTTCAAAAGTTCCCATCCTCGGCTCATCACTGTATCTGGATCCATGGAATACAACTTCCCGACAAATTTCAAAAGTTCCCAAGGCGTCAGCTTATCGTAGACATAAGGACTGTCGGGTACAAAACTGATTAAATCCTTAGCCTTTTGAGGTTCTAGCATCAAATCAAATCCACCAATACGAATAAATCCAGAAGTGGGCCTTAAAAGTCCGACCAGCATTTTGAGTGTGGTCGTTTTTCCAGCTCCGTTTGGACCGAGAAGGACAAAGAGTTCACCGGGTTGGATAGAAAGGTTCAATGCTTTGACAGCTTCTTTGACACCGTAATTTTTTTTCAGGTTCGTGATTTCAAGAATGGGTTGCATGGGCACTTTTTTTCTCCTCAGAGGTTTGCTTGATCATGACTTGAAGTCTGCCAATTTGTTCTGCAAGTTCGGCTTGCTTATTCAGGTTTCCAATCACGAGGGGAATGTGGCTTGCATCCACAGGGGATTGATTAAAAGTCGGATCAAAATAAATCCATTGATTGATATAAACCGCAGCCCAAGCATGATAAAAAAAACGTCCATTAGCATACACCAGCCCAGCGACGGTTTGAGCAGGAATTCCTGCGGCGCGTGCAAGTGTTGTAAATAGGAGCGAATATTCTTTGCAGTCACCCTTTTTTCTCATCAAAATTTGTTTGGCATCAGATAATACTGTGGTCGGAGTTGGCGTGATATAGTTATGGACCCATTCATTAATGAGCTTTGCAGATTTAAGTACGAGCGGTTCTCCTTGAGTGATTTTCTGAGCGAGGTTTATCAGCTCAGGGTCGGCGCTTGGAATTCTATCTTCAGCTTGCAAAAACTCCACCGGGATCTCTTTAAGCTGCTTGAAATCAATGAGTTCGGCGGATTCAAGATCTTGCATCCGGAGATCAAAAGTTGTTTCCTTACGTGGCCCCTTGACTAAAACGCTCATGGCTTTTAAATGACGCGGATTTTTGATTTCAAGATTTGCGGGAACAGAAAAAAGATTGGGAAGATCCGGCCTCGCGGTTTGATTTTGGCGCATCGAATCAAAAATCTGCCATGCGGGCTCGGAAACTAAAACCAGCCCGTTAGGCATTTCCTTGCGAAGGATCAAACCCTCAGGTGTAATCCAGATGCGGGTCTCAAGCGCCTCAGCTCCAAAAAGAACAAGGAACGCTTCTTGGTTCTTGCCGCTGATGAGTTGATTTTCTTTTCTTTCCACTCGAAAATGAAAATCAGAGGCAGACATCAACAGAGGATTGAAGATTTTAAGCGTCCATTCTTTGCCCGGACGTAAAAGGCTGGGAGTCCAGATTTGATTGAGTGATTCCGAATAAAACACAGGCCCGCTTATGGGAATAGATTTCGTTACAGGAGGTGAATTTTTGTTATCAATCATGACTTCCATTTTGCCATCTCGAAGCTCCCCTTGAATTTGAGATGAATACTCATGGGCTTGAATAAAGGTTGTAAAGCGGCGTAGAGAAAAATCCTGGTTGAGCCAGGCCCGGCCGCGAATCAAGATTTCATTGGGTTTCCCAAGTAATCGAAACGACATGAAGCTATTGTGATGGAGAAAATAAACACCTTCGGACCGGTTCTCCTCGCGTGAAAGTCCGCTGTATTCGAATCCAATACGCTCTTCTCCCAGCTTGATGGAGTTGTAATCTTCTCGGATAGCGGAAGACGTGATTGGTGACCATTCTTGTGAAATTTGAGAAAACGAGACGTTAAAAAATTCTCTTTGGATAAATTGATGGAGGGTGAAAATCCAAAAAGCAGTGATTCCAATAATCGAAGCAGGTCGTATCATGTTCGAAGATATGAAAATTCGGATTTATTTGATCGTCTGGAGTATTTGATGGGATGATTTTATCAAGATTTGAGCGTTTTGAAACTAGTATTCCTGAAAACCATGGGAATCGATAGCTGTTGAATGAGTTCTCAGGGTTCCTTATAATCCAATCCCAACAAGAAATCCTTAACCCCTTATCATGGGTGCTTTTAAATATGACGTCGTCAAAATCTTCTGCTGATTCAAAACATTTACCCGTTCCTCTGCTAGATTTAAAAGCGCAATATGCGTCCATTCGAGGAGAAATCGAAACTGCGGTTAAAGACGTACTCGAATCTCAGCTCTGCATTTTAGGGCCCAAGGTTGAAGCCTGTGAAAAAGCGGTTGCGGAGTACTCACAGTGTGCTTACGGAATTGGGGTTTCATCAGGCACCGACGCTCTTTTGCTTGCTTTAATGGCTGAAGGTATTGGGGCAGGCGATGAAGTCATCACGACGCCGTATACTTTTTTTGCTACAGCAGGTTCGATTGCACGAGTTGGAGCCAAACCTGTTTTTGTGGATATCGATCCTGTTACTTTCAATTTGGATGTCCGGCTTCTCGATAAAGCAGTGACTCCAAAAACCAAAGCCATGATGCCTGTTCATCTTTATGGGCAAATGGCGGACATGGATCCGATTCTTGCTTTGGCAAAGAAGTATCATCTGCTCGTGATTGAAGATGCAGCGCAGGCTATTGGTTCGGAATATCAGGGAAAGCGTGCCGGTTCGATGGGCGACTATGGATGCTTTTCTTTTTTCCCTTCAAAAAATCTGGGAGCGGTGGGCGACGCTGGAATGATCGTGACTCAGGATGCAGCTAAGGCAGCGCGCTTGAAGATTTTCCGTAATCACGGATCAGAGCCTAAATATTTTCACTCTTGGATTGGCGGTAATTTCAGGCTAGATGCGATTCAAGCTGCTGTGGTCAACGCGAAACTGCCGCATCTGGATGCCTGGACTTTGGGGCGTCAAAAAAATGCCGAGCGTTACTTCCGGCTTTTTGAAAAAAGCGGTCTGCTTAAATCAAATCAAATTCGACTTCCTGAACCAGGGAAAGGTCGGCATATCTTTAATCAATTTGTGATCCAAACCCTGGATCGCGATGCGCTCAAGGATTATCTGAAGGCCCAAAAAATCGATACTGAGATCTACTACCCCCTTCCTTTGCATTTACAGGATTGTTTCCGTTACTTGGGATATAAAAAGGGAGATTTCCCTGAAAGCGAAAAAGCGGCTTTGACAACGCTTGCTTTGCCTATTTATCCGGAATTAACGGATGCTCAGGCGGTCCGGGTGGTTGAGGCTATCCGCGATTTCTATCATTCTTAAAAACCTTGGCCTTTTTGCGCGCGTTTCTGGATTTTAATCGAATGAGCTCTTTACACTCTGCAGGAATTCTTCCATAATAGCCTTACATTTAGCTGTTTTGATGCATCGTACATTTCCTTCATGATGCGTTTAAACCCCCTATAGGAGTTCGCATGGCGAAGAAGCAAGAAGTCGTGGAAGAAAAAATTCTTGATGTGAATGCAAGCATGCAAGGCACGATCAGTTTTAATGATCCTGTTAATTTGCGAATCAATGGAAGCTTTGAAGGCAAGCTCGACACCAAGGGCAATCTCACAATCGGCGAAAATGCAGTGGTCAAAGCCTCCATTCACGGAGATAAAATTATTGTGGCTGGCAAAGTAACGGGTGATATTGTTGCGCTGCAAAGTTTGTCGATTATTTCTCCTGCTGTAATTCAGGGAAATATCACAACTCCGAGATTGAGTGTTACGGATGGTTCCCGCATTGACGGCCAGGTCACCATGCTCAGTGTTCAAACAAGCGGCGGCGCACCGGATGTGCATTTGACCTTGCGCGATGTGGCGCAATATTTAGAAGTTGAAATCAAGGTTGTGGAAGAGTGGGCGAAGCAGAAAAAGATTCCTTCGAATTTTGAAAATGGAGATTGGAAATTCACCAAATCTTCGATTGATCGCTGGATTCAGGAAGAAAACGTTCGCGCTTAATGGCTAAGTCAAAAATTTAAAATCTAATTTCTCGGGCAGGCATTGCTCATAAAGAACAGACATGAATAACATGCTTACCCTTGAGGAAGTGAAACGCTTCCTTGAGGTTGAACAGGCTGAAGTTGAAAAGTATTTGAGCCAGGGCAAACTCAAAGCCTACAAGATTGGCGGCACTTACATCCGTTTTCGGAAAGAAGATGTCATCAATCTTCGATTTGAGGTCCGTCCTCCTAAGGCTCAGCTTCCAAAAAAAACCACTGCGCTTGGCCGGGTGCTTGAGTTTTGGCGCTTCAACAATTTTTATATTATTTCGATTATCGTTGCAGTTGGAATTCTCTGCTATCTTCTGCGTTGATCTCCCGTGAAAGTGCTTCAGGGTATTGATATTTCCAGTGTCCGCCGAATGAAAAATATCATGGAACGCCAAAGTGCGGCGTTTCGTGACCGAGTTTTTACCCCTCGAGAGCAAGCCTACTGTGAACCTAAGAAAAGAAAATTTGAGCACTATGCAGCACGCTTTGCTTCTAAGGAAGCTCTGATGAAGGCGCTTGAGGTTCATGCTGAAAAGCGATGTGATTTTTTAGAAATTGAAGTAAGGCACTTTCCGACTGGAAAACCCTTTCTTTATTTGTCTCCCAAAACACGAAAACGTTTGAGGGTTTCTTTGCGGGCTCAAATCGAACTTTCGATTACTCACGAGCGGGAATATGCCATGGCATCCGTGCTTGTGATTTTGCCTTAAACCATTTATGAAACGACTTATTGTCAGCGCAGATGATTTAAACCTCACGCCAGGGGTCTCGGAAGCTATCTTGGATGCTCACGAAAAAGGGATCGTGACGAGCGCTTCTTTGATGACAAATCTTCCTATGTCAAAAGCTCTTCGGAAGCGCATCGTTCAAAATTCGGATCTGGGAATGGGCATTCATCTCAACGTGACTTACGGAGAACCAGTTAACAGAAAATCGCAAGTTTCATCGCTCCTTCATAACTCAGGACGTTTTAAGAAAGTTCCTGAATTTTTGGAAAGTCCCATGAAAGAAGAAGAAATTTATCTCGAGTGGGATGCTCAAATTCAAAGATTTATTCATTTACTTGGGAAATATCCCACGCACTTGGATACTCACCATCAAACTCATGACCGCCCGGTTTTTTTTAAGGTGTTTTGCGCGCTTTCAAGAAAATATTATCTTCCGGTGCGTTGGTCTCTTTTGATGAAGGCAGTAAAAATACCAAAATGGTATCGAACCACGGATTATTTTTTTGGTGATTTGAATCCCAAAGATTATTGGAAAAAAGAAAAATTGGAGGCATGTCTCGCTGCATTGCCTCACGGCCTCAGTGAAATCATGTGCCATCCCGGATACTCTGATTCAAAACTCGAATCCATCAGTTCGTTCACAGAAGCCCGTGAAGAAGAATATCGTCTTCTGACCTCAAGGCCGATTCTGGAAATAATCGAGAAAAGCGAAATTGTTTTAACTCATTTTGGAATTGCATACCAGTAATTTGGAAAAGGATTTTTATTCATGAATATTTTAGTGACTAATGATGATGGTGTTCAGGCTCCTGGATTAAGAGCCCTGGTAAACTCTTTGCCGAGCTGGGCGAATGTATTGATCGCGGGTCCTGCAACGGAAAAATCAGCGATGAGTCATGCGATTTCTCTCAAAGATAAACTGAAAATCGAATCACTGACGCAAGATGGGAAACCTTGTTATGCCGTGCATGGGACGCCTGCAGATAGTGTGAAATTCGCGTTTTCAGAATTTCTGAATTTCAAACCCGATCTTGTGATCTCTGGCATCAATCAAGGAGCCAACACGGGCGTGAGCGTTTATTATTCTGGAACCGTCGCTGCGGCGCGCGAGGCCTTTATCAATCATGTCCCCGCGGTTGCAATCTCCCTTGCCAGTAAAACTTTCTCTGATTTCAGCGCTAGCTGCGAAATGATGCATTTACTTTTAAATGCTTATCAAGCAAAGAAAATTCCTTTGGAAACCTTGCTTAACGTCAATGTTCCTGCCCTGCGATGGGCGGAAATCAAAGGCATCCGAATCACGCGGCAGGCTCCTTCGCGCTTTGTTGAAGAATTTATTCCAGAAGGAGAATCTGAAGGGAAAAAGATTTTTTCATTAGCAGGAGCTATTGAGCTTGCCAGTTCGGACGGGACGAGCGATGAAGAAGCTATTCTTGACGGATATATTTCCATCACACCCTTAAAACTAGATTTAACACATCTTGAAGTGATGAAAGATATGAATCGTTGGCTGGAAGATTTAAAAACAGGGAAGTGCTGACCTAAACACTATTTTGCGATGGATCCGTCGAGGGTCTCGAAAATGATGGTCACAAGGTTGTGACACTTGGGACATTTGATCTGCTTAAAGGCCTGAATGTTTTCGTTTTTAGGGCGATACATAATGGAAAGAATTTTTGTGATAAAATGAGTCTCGTCACCCGACCAATGGCAGCTTGAACACGTATAAAGCGGTTGCAATGTCTTTTGTCCTTTGTTGATTGCTGTGTAAACAACTGATCGGCGTTTGAAACTAAAACTTTACGCATTTCGCTTGAAGAAGATCAAAAAAGATTGAAGCGGAGGATTCTGATGAAAAAGAAAATTATCATGGTTCTGACACTTTCTTTGCTTTCCGCTCCTGCTTATGCCGATGGGGGCTGGAGCGAATTTATTTCCAATTTCTTTTATGACACTGGGCGGGGCATTAAAAATATGGTGAGTGCGCCGGCCGAAATTCCCATAGCTATGAAAAAAGCTTATGCCAGTTCCAGTTATCCTGTGATCCGAGATTTTGAAGGTTTGAATAACGGGATTTGGAATATGGCGCGTCGTTTTGGCAGTGGATTTTGGGATGTGGTTTGGGCAAATACGGACAAAGGGGAGCAAGAAGGACTTCCTGAAAATCCTGAAACTCTTTTTTGATTCGATTTAATGATAGACCGAGTAATTTACGCCATACGCATTAGCGCTTGAAAAAAATCCTGTTTTCACTATGATGACGCCTCTATTCTTGTCTTTTT
>CAZOOM010000022.1:0-30825 GCA_964581425.1 uncultured bacterium
TTCTAAACGATGCGATTCATTTTGATTTGTACCCACTGCTGTCACAACGACCCAGTCAGCGCTATTGGGGTAGGAGATGGTAGCGCCATAGCTTCCTATATTATTCCCATAAACTGATTGAAGAGCAGATGAGATAGCACTTGTGTTGATATATCCTGTGTAGGCATTTTGTCCTACTTGGGCAAGAGCGCTTTGAATAGCTGCTTCAGCAGCAGCGAAACTCTGAACACGCGAAACTTCACGATCCACGGAACGTGATTGCATAATAGAGCGGCTGTAAGACGCGGCTGCTACAGCAGAGAGTAAAAATGCAATCAGATAAGCGCCGATAATGGCTACGCCTCTCTGGTTTTGCACCATATTAGTAAGCGTTCTCATCGAATCTTTCATGCCCCACCTCCTGGTAGAGACCTCTTCTTCCCCTATTTAAAGCATGCTTGATTAATGTAAGGAATGCAAGCTTTGATAGTAATTGATAGTTTTTTAAACAAAAGCCAATATTCAAGCAGACTGACAATAAGCATATTGATAACATTGCTCTCTATGGCCTGATAAGGTACAGTATTCTTAGGATGATGTAATGATCTAATTAATGCTATTTTAATCGAAGTCAGGGGTGGATATGAGCCGCTTCAGCAGAAATGAGAATGGATTGACACTTGTGGAAATGATGGTTGCTATGACCATTCTTACGATAGTTTTTTTGTCTTCAATGTTTGTTTTGATTCAATCACGTCAAATGGCAGAAGAATCGCGGTTCAGATTAATTGCTGCGGGTGTTGCCAAGACAGTTCTGGAAACAGTAAAAAATACTCCACTTGCGAACATTGCCACCATTGATGCTCAAGCTGTAGTAGCTGCCACAGCCTTACCGTTTGGAACAGCAACGCTAACTACCAATCCATCACCAGTGGGTACAGCAGCTGTGGCAACGGTTACGGTTCGGGTCCAGTGGCGTGGGCCTAAAAATCGTCTGTCAAGATTAGATATGAGTACGATGCGCAGTAAATATTAAAAAGGAGCTCGTATCATGAAAAATTTGAGAAGAGCTTTCGATCATCAAAAACGGGAAAAAGGATTTACTCTTACCGAACTCATTTTTATTTGTGGGCTTCTGCCTTTGGTATTTATCTCGCTTTACGGAGTTCTTTATGGAGCCAATCAAATTTTTCGGATGAATGATGTTTATTCTTACGAGAATGATGCCGCTATGCAAATTCTCAGGACCATGAGCCGCGAGTTGTCTCAAACAAGTTCTGTGGTGAGTCCCAGTCATTTGACAATTTCCAATACAGGGTTAGGAGGCAGCACCATTTTGACTTTTCAGATTCCTGTAGATTACGATGCAGACGGAGATGTGATCAATACAGCTTCAAATCCAAGATTGGAATGGGGGGCATATGATTTTCCGGGTCAAACAACCGGTGGAACTTTAAATGCATGGATACGTTACACGCTTGTTGCTTCTACGAATCCTTCTGAAGGAAATCAGCTCGTGCGTCAAGTTCTGACCAATGGCTTAGGGGGGGTGGCAGGTTCCCAGAAGGTGCTTATTTCAAATGTGCTTAGCTTTACAGTTTCTCAGTCATCTTCAGTTCTAACACCCACCTTGACGGTTCGAAAGCAGGAACCAATAACCGGAAGAAATATGTCGGCAACATTTTCACATAGTGTTGTGACGAGAAATAATGTCACTTAAGTGCGAAAAGAAGAGCTTAAGCGTAGAGTTTCTTTCGTTGAGTTAACACAGCTTCATCAAACAGATACTCATCGTAAGTTGTATTCTGCTTGTCGATCATGCCTTTCGGAGTAATTTCCACAATGCGATTGGCCACGGTTTGAACCAATTGATGATCGTGAGAAGAAAAAAGAATTGTGCCCCTGAAATTTTCCATGCCCTGGTTGAGTGCGGTGATGGCTTCAAGATCCAGGTGATTAGTGGGCTCATCAAGAATCAAAACATTGGAGCCACTAAGCATCATTTTCGCGAGCATGCACCGAACTTTTTCTCCTCCAGATAAAACGCTGACTTTTTTGAGCGCTTCCTCTCCGGCAAAAAGCATGCGGCCAAGAAATCCGCGCACGAATTCTTCGTGGGTTTCCTTGGAAAACTGGCGCAACCAATCAATTAATGTATAGTCGCAATCAAAATAGCTGGAGTTATCTTTCGGAAAGTAGGACCTGGATGTTGAGGCGCCCCATTTAAAAGAACCGGAATCTGCGGTCAGTTCTCCCGTAAGAATCTGAAAAAGCACGGTTTTCACAAGGTCGTTTGGACCTACAAAAGCAATCTTGTCGCCCTTATTGACGCGCATATTGAAATCGCGAAACATCAGCGTTCCATCCACGGATTTTGAAAGATGCTCGATCTCCAAAAGATCATTTCCTGCCTCGCGCTCGGGTTTCCATGCAATGTAAGGATAGCGTCTTGAAGAGGGACGGATTTCTTCAAGGGTTAATTTCTCGAGCAGTTTTTTTCTTGAAGTGGCCTGGCGCGATTTGGAAGCATTCGCGCTAAATCGTGCAATAAAATCCTGAAGTTCTTTTCTTTTTTCTTCCACTTTCTTATTCATATCTGTTTTCTGGCGAAGGGCAAGCTGGCTGGATTGAAACCAGAACGAATAATTTCCAGGATAAAGCTGGATCTTGCCGAAATCAATGTCGCAAATGTGAGTGCAAACCCGGTCCATGAAATGCCGGTCGTGAGAAACAACAATGGCAACGTTGGGGAAATCGTAGAGAAAATCCTCAAGCCACATTCCAGTCTTGTCGTCAAGCTGGTTGGTGGGTTCGTCGAGAAGCAGGATATCTGGATTTCCAAAAAGGGCCTGAGCAAGAAGGACGCGGACTTTCTGGCTTCCTTCCAGCTGTTTCATGGCTAAGCTGTGAAGGTCTTCCGGAATTCCTAAGTCGCTTAGTAGCTTTGCTGCTTCTGCCTCTGCGTTCCATCCATTAAGCTCGGTAAACTCATGCTCAAGTTCTGATGCTAGAAGTCCGTCTTTTTCAGAGAAATCAGCCTTGGCATAAATAGCATCTTTTTGTGTCATGACCTCGTAAAGGCGTTTATGTCCCATGAGCACTGTCGTGAGGACCGGGTAGTCATCAAAAGCAAACTGGTCCTGGCGCAAGATAGAAATGCGCTCATTTTTACCAATAGCAACATCACCGGATGTGGACTCAATATCTCCGGCCAGGATCTTGAGAAAGGTGGATTTGCCAGTACCGTTTGCCCCAATAATGCCATAGCAGTTTCCAGGCATGAAGGTAAGGCTGACGTCCTTAAAAAGAACGCGCTTTCCGAATTGAAGCGAAATTTGATTAGCTGAAATCATAATGATCCATTAGTGCTTTACCCTGTAAAAGTCGGGCATTTTAGCATGGATTCATTAAAAAAAAGAGCGCGATTTTAGTTGGGATAAATCAAGAAAAAACTTAGTTTAAAAATGGGAGGGGATATGTCAGAGTCTGATGTCCAACCAGTTGCTGTCTCAGGCCAGAATGAGCTCAAATTGCTTTTGGCAAATGCGAAAACCATAGCAATCGTGGGCTTATCAACAGATCCTTCCAAGGCAAGTTTTCTTGTGGCGAGATATTTAAAGTCTCGTAATTATCGCATTATTCCAGTCAATCCCTCAGCCGTCTCCATTTTAGGAGAGAAGTGTTTTTCTAGCTTATCTGAAATTCCTGAGATGGTAGATATTGTGAATGTCTTTCGTAAGCAGGAAGCGCTGCCCGGCATTATAGAAGAAGCTATAGAGATTAAAGCTAAGGCGGTGTGGATTCAAGAAGGCGTGGTCACGGGAGCGGTGCTTAACAAAGCTAAAAAGATAGGAATGAAGGTGGTGATGGATCGGTGCATTATGAAAGCTCACCTCGAGTGCATTAATAGGGCAAGAGGTTATCCCGCTCCATTGAAGAGAAAGGAGTAAAAACCTCAAGTTAATCCGATCAAAAAATAGCATGGATGGCCGATACTTAAACCATCTGATATCTGCTACGTCCAAATGATCAGATAAGAGGTGAGGTATGGATCGAGAAAAAATCCTGGTTGTCGATGATGATCCGATCGTGCTGCGTACGATTTCCCGAATTCTTTCCTGCCAGGGCTATGAGACTCGAACCGCTCACTCCCGAGAAAAGGCTCTCGAATATGTCAGGCAAGAGCATTTTGATCTTGTGCTCTCTGACGTCAGAATGCCTCATGCAACAGGCCATTCAGCCGCTCAAGAAATCAGCGAATTATGCCAGGAAAAACAGGATGCATGCGGTTTCATAGGCCTCACAGGTTTTGCTGATGATCGTGATCCTCGTCATGATGTCAAAATGGTTGGAGTCGCGGATCTCATGATGAAGCCGTTTCAAGCGGACAAGCTGATCCACGCGATTGAAGATGAGCTTTTGCTTATGAAGAAGAAAAAAGTTTCAGCCTCTTCTCGAGCTTCCCGTATTTCAGCTCCTGCAGCTTAAAACCATCGATTCTCTCGCTTTCAATCATCTTTGAGTTTTAATCTTTTTAAAAACATTTTTCTGTTCGAGCCTCGCAAGCGTTTGACCCGCGCTGTCATGGGTTGATCGCTCCTGCAAAAGACACTCTTTCTAAAAAAGATCAGTTATCTATTGAAGATAGATCCTCAAAAAATATCCGAGTTTCCTCGCTTGAGAAAATGTTTTATGTGATTTATCGTGCATCCAATGATTTTTCTAAGGAGGCATCACATGGCAGGATCCAAGCAAGTTCAAACTGCCCTCCAGCGCTATCCCGTTACCCTCAAAATAATTTCTGTAGTAGTTTCTTTTTTATTCATCTGGCATCAAATTCTCTGGGCCACGCCGGTTCAGGAGATGGCGTCTGCAAATTTGAGACCTGTTGTGGATTTGGCTCAAGCTGAAAATCGAGTGTCTTCGAGCGCTGAAGCCAAACAAAAAATATCTGCAGCAATGACAGATTTTCCTCAAGCGGATCAAGTTCTCCAGCCTGTTGATGAAGCTGATGAAAGCGTGAGCACTCCAAAGATGGCGCTTGCAGCAAGTGCACAGCGCTTGAGTGACGGAACTCTCCTGGATTATGAAGATGGACATCTCAAAAAGGAAACAGCAAGCGATGGGACGCGATATGATTTTTTTGATGATCAAAGCATATCTCGAGTAACCCTTTCTTCAGGGACCAGTTTTTCCTTTTCAAAGGACAATTCCAAAATTACGGTTCAATCAGCAAACCTGCCGCAATCTCTGGAGATCAGTTCTCCGAATGATTCCATCCCTGCTTCAGATCAGACATTGGTGATGACCACCAAACTAGAAGGGGGTGTTGAGATTCTTTCTTGGAATGGAGTTCCTCGTGAAATCCATACTCAGGACGGAACACGAATAGTGGATTTCTTACTCAAAGACGATGGGGGATTTCAATATACCTGGCTCGTGAATCCTGACGGCAGCAAGGAGTTTTACTGGGAGGAAAAGCTCGTAAGAAGAATTGATAGCACCGGAGTTGTTTTTGATTTTTCCCCGGACGGGCGTCAAATTCGAATTATAAGTCAAGAGGAGACGCAAAATTTTATCTATCAGAAGAATTCGAGCGGCTCCATTGAACAGACTCTTCTCAAATCTTCTAAGGGAACTTGGGTTTCTTATGACTCCAAGGGAATGATTCGTGAAGTTCATGGCGAAAAGGGGCTTGTGATTCTGTACCGGGGTTATAAAAAAGGAAGTTCTTATCGTTTGCGCTTGATTTCCATAAAAGATCCTGAGAATAAAATCACAAATCCGGCTCAAAATATTTGGTATGACTCAAATAAAGAAGTAGAGGAAATCGAATTCCGAGATGGCTCGCGGGTTGAGTTTGAGCAAGGCAAAGCCAAACACTTTTTCAATGCCCAGGGAAATCAAAGCACTCTGGAAGCATGGAAAGAAGCCGGGGTTTATCAGGGATTAATTTTAAAAACACAGCAAACCACGACCTTTGTGAATTCCAAGGGGTTCATGGATTCACTTAAAACAAAGGCAGGAAAGATGGAGCGCTACGAAACGCAATCAGGTTCTACCGACCTTGCTGTCAAACTTTCCGATGGGGGGGCTCTGAGCGAAATCCTCTGGGACGATCAAGGCAATATGGCCTCCGCTCTTTGGACAAAGGCTGATGGCATTCGTGTGCGCATGCAATCAGGGCAAGCCGTTGAGATGATGCTTACCGATGGCCGGGTTTATGCTGTGAATGGAGAGATTTCGACGCTGAAGCGCTGGGAGTTTGTGGATGGGAGTGTGATTCACTTCAAAGAAAATCGAGTTGAGGATTTGGTCCTTGCTTCAGGTAAACGACTTCATTCTTTTGTGTTTGATGCTCAGGGAAAACTTCAGAGTTTTAAAACCACGCTTTCGGATCAATCGCAGATAACTTATGACGGAAATGGAGATGCCGTGCGGTATTTACCGTCCAACCTCACAGCTGTAACTAGTTTGGTCGAACCTTGGTGGGGTGAAGAGAGTATTTCACGTATTTTTGAAAATGGAAATCTTAAGGAAATCATGGTGAGTCAAAGAGATCTTCATCAGTTCTTTGATCTTCAGGGGAATTTACTCCGTGCCGAATCCCAAGGCGTGCGCGTGGATTATTTAGAAAATCAGCCTGTGAAAGTCAAAACTCCAACTTCAGAAATGACCGGGCTTCAAGTGGAGTCTGACGGAAGTTTGACGGGTGATGTGACTCTTTCAGACGGCAGGAGGCTTCGAGTGGAAAAAGGCAGCCTGGTGCGTTCTACATCTGAAGATGGTCTTGTGATTGAATATGCAAACGGACAGCCGATGCGCGCTCAAAAAAACGGAATTCAATATGAGATTTTTGAATCCAATACCAAACACGATCTTTTTTGGAAAATCCGGGTCACTCAAAATGGATCAGTGACAGAAGAGGATATGACCTCTTATCTTCTTAGCCATCCTGAGAACCCGCTTCATCAAGTAGTACTAGGCCAAAAACTTTTTGATCTGATTGATCCAAGTCACGTGGTCCAAACGCTTTTAAATGGAGAGGAGATTTCTCTGGCTAATCGCAAAATCATTGCCGGCGAATCAGCTCTCCAGATTTCCGGAACGTATTTCCCTGAGCTTCTGAATGCGGACATGGGTCTTGCTTCTACCAATGAAGGATATGTGAGTACCAATTTATGGGAGTTTGCTAATGATGATATGCCGGGCTTGAGCAGCACTGTGATTGATATGGATGGCGATCATTTGCCGGATCGTGTGTGGGTGCAAAGTGTCGGCGATACTTTTTGGTGGTTTCAAAAGAATAATGGAACGAGTTTTGGGGAAAAAATCAAATGGGAAGGGGTTGTTGATCTATATGAAAGAGGTTTGGGCCAAGCCATGGTCTATTACAATAATCGACGTCCTCAAGTGATGGGCGATCTTCGCGATATGAATGGAGACGGACTTCCAGACCGCGTTCTGGTCAAAGGTTCTTATGATAATTGGGATTTAAAACAGAATTACAGCTGGATGATTCAAATCAATAATGGCCATGGCTTTAATCCTCCCGAGGAGTGGAACAATATCGTTGCTGTTGATGTGACTGCGGCTGGAGGAAAATTTGCGATTCGAGGAAAGAACGATAAAAATGGGAGACCTGTCCAGGAGGTTATTTCAGATTTAATCGATATGGATGGTGATGGTTTATTAGACCGAGTGATTCGTCCATCAACTCCAGTGATTCGTGAAGGGCAAGCTTGTTGGGATAATTGGTGGTTTCAGAAAAATACAGGACACGGATATTTGGATAGTGTTCAATGGACAGGTGTGGATGCTACTTTCGATAGCGATCCTCAAACTGGGCTTTCTCTTTCATGGTATGAACAAGACGGAGACGCTTGGATGGATCGGAGTTTACTTAAGGATATGAATGGGGATCATCGTCCTGATCGCATTCTGACCAAAAAAACTCAGGATCCTGCAGGTAAGTCTCGGCTTGAGTGGTATATCCAATGGAATTCAGGATCAGGGTTTTCGGCTGTAGAACTTTTCACAAAAGAAGTGCGTTCATTTTCAGGGGCCACGGACGGTTACTATGCCACAAGTCCATATTCTTTTGCTGCACAGGAGGGACACTCGCGAAGAGTGACGTCTCTTTTAGAAGATGTGACTGGAGACGGATTACCGGATCGGATCACAGCGAATCGTAGTGATCAGGTTTTGTCTGTGTGGTGGGTTGAGGAGAATACAGGTAAGTCTTGTGCTGAAGTCAAATCAGGAGAAACTTGCGGTTTTAAACAAGCTGTGGCTTGGAGTGGGATCTACGGCGAGACTTTAGATGAAGTTGCTATTACAAAAGATACGGATCACTTTCGCTCTTGGCCCTGCGTTCATGGCGAGGATTGCGGTGCTGGGAGAACTCCAACTTTTGTTCAAACCAGGACGGATCTTTTGGACATGAATCAAGATGGTCTCCTGGATCGTGTGATTTTCAGTCTGAATAAGCAAAAATGGTTTGTGCAGTTTGGAACTGGCCACGGATTTTTGCCTGTGGAAGAATTAAAACAAAACGGAATTTCTGCCAACCTTTTTACGGAAAATGAAACCGCTCAAACTTTGAGCTCCTCATCTCAGGTTGCCGTTGAAAATAATCTTCCCACACAGTTTTATGATTCCATGCATCTCCGATTGAAAGCCGATTCCTCGACAGCATCCGGATCCTTTCAAGTGAGCTTATTCGATCCAAGTCATCCGGAAGCCAAACAGACCTGGTCAGTTTCAAATCCAGGGACTGAATGGAAAGATATTTATCTTCCGCTCAGTCATGGAGCTTCCAGCGCTTCAAAGATGGAAGTCATTTGGGTGTTCAACACTCAAAATGAGGGAGGGGTTTCAGCTCCTCCGGTGATTTTTGCCAAGGATATTACCTTCATATCTCATAAATCCAGCGAGCAGTGGGAAGATCAAATGCTGACCAAAGCGGATGCACTGAAAGGATTGATTCAAAAGAAAGCTTTAATCACTAGCCAGGAATTTTTTAAAGCGGATTTATTGCTGCCTCTTAACTTTGATTGGAAAAAAATTCTCGATACAGAATCTCAAATCGTTTCTTCTAAGGACGCCGCGCATCAAACCATTCAAGATCTGGGCGGCTCCAGTTTCGAAATAGAAAATGGAACTTTGATCTCAGCCAAACTTACGGACGGGACTCAACTCACCACAACCGTTCCCGATGCTGCTAAACCGGGCGCAAAAATCGAAACCATTGAGACGCTTGACGGTGCGAAAGATATTCGCCAAATTCAAGATGATCGAGTTCGCACTTCAGCAAAAACTGGGGTCAATCCGTTGACTTACACCTACACCTTTGAAGACGGAAAAGAAATCCAGAATGTCACGGATACCACTACCAGCATCATGGAATCTTACGATGCCGGGAAATTAATTCGAAGGACTTTTCCTAGCGGGGTGATTAAAGAATTTATCTACAATGCGGCAGGAAATTTGACGGAAACACGAATGGGGTATGGCAAAAGGATCGATCAGATTTTTTATCACAGCCGCGATGTTAAAACCGGTCTTGAGGTCGTGACTCTCGAAAATGGACTCAAGGAATATTATTCTGCAGATCAAAAACTTCTTTATCACGAAACGGCGGATGGATTTCTTTACAAACACGAGCAAGGCAATGCGGAAAGTTACTCGATCCAAGAAAAGGCCTTGGATCCGATCGTGCTGGCTGATGGAAAAACACTTCAACTGACCGTCCCTGTACTGGTGTTGAGCCCTTCTAAAGATTCCGGGACATCCTCAACCTTGATCGAGGCCGTTTCACTGGATCGTTTTCGTGCCAAGGATGGGACCGAAGTCCAATATCAGGATGGCGAAATCAAATCCATTACACTTCCAGACGGAACCAGAATAGAAATCACAGGCATTGATACGAAAGACGTTCTGCAAAGTAATGGAATCGATGCTGTGCGTGAAAAAAATCTTGCTGCAGTGCGCGTGATTCATCCTGAAGGCTATGTCACAGAATTTAAAGATCGCTCTCCGGATCAGGTAATTACGGCGCAAGGAAAAATTATTAATATTCGCAAAGAAAATAACGTCCTGATTGATACAAGCGACGCTGCGAAAATGCAGTCCGATCGCTCAACCGCGCTTTGGCAGGATGTGGAATCCCTTTGGAAAAAATATGAACTTGCGCCTTCTCAGGAAATCAAAATGGAACGCACCTCTGGCGGTCAAATTCTGACCAAACACTACGCCGAGGGCACTATCGAGCTTTACGATCAGGGACAAGTTTCCATGATTGTGTCGAGCCAATCTGAGATTATGGCACGCTACACCTATGACCGAGATAACAATCCCATCCGGATTGATCTTGAAGGCTCCAAGCGCCGGCTTGAAGCTGAGGTCTTGTCGCTCCGGGCAGAAACCCAAATGAAAACTCAGGAAGCAAAACTTCAAGTGATAGAAAAACAGCAAATTTCAGATCAGATGATTCGAGGGCAGTACGAAGTGAACCGGGATCGTTTGCTTGCCTTGAGAGCGCAAATTGAAAAAGCGCGGGAGGATTTACAAGGAGTTCCTGCCAAAGGAAAACAAACGCGTTCCATTGTGGCCGAAGGCATGCGTCAGATTGAAGATGGGATGAATCAGGTCAACACGGCGCTTGGAAATCTGGAAATCGAAATCAAAAAACTGCAAGATCAGCTTAAAGATGAAATTACAAAAGCCTTTGAAAATATCGAGACAGAATCTCAGAAGGCCTTTGAAGAGATCGCAAAAAGTGAGAATAATTCAAAGTACGCGATTTTGCTTAATGAAACCCTGCCTGTGATTTCACGGTGGTATGAAAATATTTTGGGACGAAGCCCCTCGCGTGAAGAGATCAACAAAATTCTAGGCATCCGGGAAGTCGAAAAAGATGTCACCACTGCGGAAGGCAAAAAAGAGAAACGAAAGGACTTTGAATACGATCCCTCACCTTATCTTGAGGGGGATCGCGTGCTCAATCTTGAAAAGTTAAAGATCGATCTCAAAAATTCAGAAGAGTATCGCAACACCAGTTGGGAAGTTCAGTTCATTAAGGATGAGGTGATCCAAAAACTCAGCTGCTACGCCGGGCTCTCCAAATCACCGGCATGTAACGATAAGGCCTGGCTGGAAAATTTTCTCGGAGTAAGCGGAAGTGCGGAACTTGTGACCTTAACTCCAGCCGAGGCGCAAAAAATTGTGAGTTGGATTTCTGCAAGGTCGCTTCATTTTGGGCAGTCTGCTTATCTTTCTTTTGAGGCGTTGCTGGATGAGGCGGGATTCAAAAAAGTCACGGCTAAACCCAGCCCTGAAACCGACCACACCTACACGCGGCGCGATCTTGCCGAGCGTTTGATCCTCATTGATATTTTAACCGGAGTGATTTCACCGATCGAGGATGACAAGCAGGATCTTTTGATTTCCTTTCATGCCATGCAGGTGTTGGCTAAAAAATGGAAACCGGATTTGGATTTGAGTGCCATGCGGCTTTCCTACGAGGGACTCAAACAGCTTTATCAGGAAACCTGCGCAGGAAAATCTGATTGCCAGTTTCGTGCTGTGTTGCATGTGGATGGAAATCATTTCATCATCGTTACTAAAATCGAAATCATTCTTGATCCCGTGACGGGAGAAATCAAAGAAGAAAAAATTACTTACACGGATTCGGGTGCAGGACCCGCAAATGCACTTGCGGTCATGGTGGTGGACAAGGCCACACTCCTTGCTAAATGGGCGCAGCCAGGTTCGGGTGTTGGCGGGATCCAAACTCCTGAAGGTCCGTGGGGTTATGTTTTGATGAATCATCCTGTTTCACTCGACACCAAACTTGCAGTCAAACTCACGGTGCGTGAATCCATGCGTGTGCGCGGCGCTGGTTTTTGGCTGATTTTTATCGCTATTGCGGCCGCAGCCTCAGCCATCGCTTCTGCAGTCACAGCTGTTGTGACAGCCATTGTAGCCACGATTGTTGCTTTGATTTCTGCGATTGCAGGTTTTATTGCGGGCATCATGTCTGGACTAGTGGGAATGTTTCAAGCCTTTGGTGCATTTTTTACCAATATGGGTTTGATGGAAGGTTTTAAAGGGTTTTTAGTGGGCATGGGCAACAGTTTTGGAGCGTTTGGCGGCGCTTTTGTCAATGCTGCTGAAGCATTTCAAGGAGCTTTTGGTTCTGTTTTTAGTCTGCTTAATCCTTCGCTTCAAGGTGCTGTCACTAGTTTTTTTGCTCCTAGTGCCACCTTTGGACTTAAACTCGAACTTGCGAGTACGCTGCTTGGATCCATTGGCGTTTCTCCAAAACTTCAAAATGCTTTGTTTGGATCTTGGGAATTAGGCGCCGGACTTTTCATGCTTGGCACGGGAAATCCTGCAGGTCTTCTCTTTGTGGCAAAGGGAGGGGCTTCGGTTGTGCAAAGTGCTTTCAATCTTCCTTCGTGGGCGAATCAAGTGCTTTCAGTAGGCGCTACTGCACTGGGTGTTTTTGGTGCTGGATTTTTGGGAGGAGGAATGAATCTAGGCTGGGAACTTTTGAAAAAAGTATCTCCGGTGTTGATTGGAGATTTGACTATGGCAGGAATTTCAGGGCTCGGAAGCGCGTTAGGCTGGGATCCTCGCATTACCGGATTAATTTCCATTCCCGTGAGTGCCGGGATCAGCGGCGCTGTGGGCGGGGGAGTGAATACCAAGAAGACATGGTTTCAGGGCGTGAAAGATGCGCTCAAAAAATCTGTGGGCGGAATGGTGAGTGTAGGAATCAATATTGGATTGAATCAACTGGGGCTGCCTTCGGGTTCGCTCGATCTCATCACTCAGTTTTTTAACGGTTTTTCCAAAACGCAGGCGGGCTCTGATCTTAAAGCGCTCATGGGTGGGGTCTTTGGGAAAATCAGTGAAGGATTTCAAAAATTCAGCAGCATGATTGTTAACGGCGCTGAAAACGTGATTAGTTTTGGGGCCAAGGCGCTCGGGGATTTGGGGAAAATGACTGAAGATAGTTTTCGAAATGCCATTGGAAGTTTCAAATCTATTTTCAGCCGCGAGACGCAGGAAAATATCCACCGAGATGAGATCAAAGAGCTCAAAGGAACAGTGACTACGGAAGGAAGTAAATACATTTGGACGAATCAAGATTCACGGATTACTTATGACGGCAGTACGGGTGTGGTGACAGAGAATGTTGCTGGAGTAGGTGGAGGCACACTGCGGATCGAAGGTTTGAGTCAGGATGGCAAAGGCGATGTTCATTACGAGAAACTGGATTCTACTTCCATCATGAGTGACGGATGGTTAAAAACGGAGTATCAAAAAGGAAGTTTAGAAAATTGGAGTTATCAATATCAAACAGGTGAAGAAATTCTAGTCGAGCTTGATCAGGCGAATGCGGAAAATCTTGCAGCGATTAGAAACGGCGGAGTTGAAAATGGTACGGTCAGTATTCATATTCCGGGTGTGGACGATGATCCCAAACCCAATCCTAATCCGGAATTGCCGCCGCTTGAATGGAGCTACAAGAATAAAATTATCATCCCCATCAAAGACGGCAAAGGAACCCAAGGCCAATTAGAAACGAGTTCTGGTTCCGGTACGACTAATGGCACTTCAGAACAATCTAATCAGCCATTATTCGTTCTTACAAACGGAATCAATAATCAGAACCTAAATATTTTGACTCCGCCAAATTATATCAATAATTTGGAAAAGGATTTGTATGATGGAAGTAATCATGAAATTCTTTATGATAGTTTTATACCCACGCCTGTTTATCCTGGTACTAAAGTCGACACTGGGCCTTTTAAAAATCCAAATGCATTGGCCAATCAAATCAAAGACATCCTACAGTTCTTTTTCGAATCACAGGTGAGTGTTCCTAATGGAACGGTTACGCCTCTCATTCTTTTTCATCTTGCGAAAGCATTTTTTGGTAATGCGAAGGAATGGGTAAATCGAAGAATTATCGGAGTTGGATATTCTGGAGGATTTGCTCCAATGGTGGAGGCTTTAAAAACATCGCCTTATGTTCAACAACTTAAAACCCTCATTGGACTTGGTGCGGCGACAGTAGATATTAGTAATATTCCGAAAGAGGCTTTACTTGCGCTTTCTGAGTTAACTGCCAAAATTGAATTTGGAATTACGGACGGCTTGAATCTTTTAGTTGAAAAGACGCTTGGGTTTCTTCCGAAAATTGGAGAAAAATTGGCCAAAATGGGAAGAACCGTTACCGGGGTTGTTGATTCGATTTTTAATTTTGTAAAGTCAAAAGCTGTGGATCCTGCGCTAGACCTTATAGGGGAAATCACAAAGGCTTATGTGGACGCATTGCCTGCGATTGGTCCCGCTTCTTTGCAGGGAACTCCGGTAGATTTTGTAGTGAATCTTTGGGGTGAGGATGATATTCTAAATACATTCAAGATTGGTGGCTATCGAGAGCAGATAGGCGGATATACTCCGTCAGATAAATTGAAACCGCTTTTCAATATTCAAATTATGAGCGGACGGTTGGCAAATGGATCCAAAGATCCTAATAAAGTAGCGGATCACTTCAATTACATGAGGGATGTAGGCTCGACCAAGTGGGATGATGAAGTGAGTAAGTTTGTGGCTGAACTTATCATTCAATCAAAAAAGTCTAAGGACGATTTCCGGATTTGGTTAGAAACTAACCCTCTGGTACAACCAAAATCCAATGGATTTTATGAAGTAATTATTCCATGAAACGATTATCTCTTATTAAGAATGCTAAATTAATCACGGTACTCACGATTTTGTGTTTAGTTGTAATGTTGAATACAAAGCAGAACTCATCTGTGGCTGCTGCAAATGAGGAATCTTCACGTATATCCCAAAAGGAAAGTCTCCGTCGGATCATATTGCAAGATGAATTGTGGTCCGCAGGAAATAGATTGCGAGATCAGGGACGTTATGAAGAATCTATCGATAAATATCGCCTGGCAGCAGATCCCTCTTTGTGCAATTACTCTTACGATGCGGTCGTTCCCCTTATGGGCATGGTAGAGTCTTATAAAATGTTGGGACGTTTTGATGAAGCTCTAAAAATACTGAATCCGCTTGTAGTTAAATATCCGAAGAAAGAGCATTATGCAGATCTAAAACTGGAAATCGAAGGGTTTGCTAAATCAAGTACCCAAAAATCTTTTGAGCCTATTCGAGAGCATATCCAATATCTCAAAACCAAATACAAAACCTGGCTTCCTCCTTATGGTTGTGAAGATATGATTGCGGGCCGGATCATTTATTTATACGACCACATAGGAGATTTGGAAGGTGGAATCAAATTCATAGATTCGATTCATCAATATTTCCGAACTGGGAAAGCCGGTGAGGGAATTAAAAAAGTGATCAATACACCGAAAAATCCTTACTATCCCATTTTACAAGGGTTCCTCGAAGACAAAAAAACGGGGGAGCATCCCAATTGTCTGGGCAAACCTGCTTGTTTTGGCCGCGGTACCAAAGCCCTGATCGCCTCCGACCAAATCCCTTGGTGAAGATAGTGGCTGAACTAAGCGATGACAGAACGCTACGAGGTCAGGATTTCGCGAGTCAAAAATAAGCGGCGTGATAAAACATGTTTTTAAGATGGAGAAAAATATTACTAAGGAGGAGATATGAAACCAATTAATTTCCGATTGCTGGGAGCGATTATTTGTCTTTCCGGCGGTGTTTTTTTATCCGGATGCGCCACGGCAAAGCTCGGCAGCGGACCGGATGTATTTGCGCTTCCTCAACTCAAAGACCGGCCAGTGATCGGGGTTTCTAAAGTGACCGATACGCGGGGAGGGACTCAGGTGGGAACGATTGGTGCGGCCGGAATTCGTGTTAAGGCAAACGATTTAACCGCGCTCACCACAAATTATCTTCTGAATACTTTGAGTTCTAAACTTGATATGAATATTCAGACCGTGGCAAATTTTGAAGGTTCAGACATGCCTCACTATTTGAAACTTAAACACTTGAACGGCTATTTGACGGCATCTGTCACCCGGCTCAAAATGTTCTCGGCGGATGCCATCATGCAGCCTGTGGAAACGAACCTTGATCTTCAGATCAAAGTTTATGATCAGAATGGAGAAATCCTTTATGACCAAACCGTGAGTGGGAGTTTTGAAAAACGCATCGGCCTTTCCATTGTGGATAAGAGTACGGGTGAGCTCGTGAACTCAGTGGTGGAAAAAACCATGGAAGTCTTGGCTCAGGATTCTTCGCTTCGTAAAGCCTTAGAATCATTAAAAAATGATTGATCGAAAGCATCACAAAACCAAACAACTCATGATGATGGCTTATAAAAATCTAAGATTTCCGATTCAGACAATAACTTTGATGTTCTTTCTCTCTGCCGGATTTTCTTCTTTTGGATTAGGCCAGCCAACGGCATCTTCGTCTTCCAGATCTTCGGTCCCCCAAATGGGTGACTGTCACCTGTTTTTTTATTCCACTCCTAAAACAAATGAAAGGGTGACACTTCCGATCTTAAAACGCGAGCGTGTTGAAGTGACAGACTAGATTGCGAATGCAAAATTGGTTCAAAGCACTTTATCGTGATTCAAAAAGATGAGAAAAATTATTCTTGTCACAAAAGACACATTAAGAAGTGATGACCTACCTGCCTATGGAAACGCGTACTGGAAAACTCCCAATCTTGATGCCTTAGTGGCACAAGGGACTCTTTTTCAAAAACACTATACATGCGCACCTTCCACCGCCATGGCAATCAGTTCGATGTTTACGGGTTTGTACGCGCATGAATTTAATCGAGAAAAATATGTTGAGGTGGAGCCTTTTAGCGGAGTAACGCTATTTGATCAATTGCAGACATTAGGTTTTGATACACATGTTATCTGGCCCGCTGATTTTCGTTATTATGCCTGGAAATACTCTAAAGTATTTTCTTCAAAAACAGTTGTCCATCATATGGCGGGTATTCCAGGAACCAATCTTTGTGATAGAAGATCGTTTCGTGAAGATGCCCAAATTGAAATAAAAATTCAGGCAGCCATTCAGGAAGCTCTCAATAAATCCAAACCAGCGTTTGTATGGCTTCATCTACCCAATGTGATAGCCCCTCGAGAATGTTTTGGCTCCGACATTGATTTATTTGATAACGTCATCGGATTAGTTCGAAAATATTTTTCTGATTCTGAGATTTTTGTCTCTGCAGATCACGGATACCTTAAGTCGGAGAAAGGCATATCAGGATACGGTTTTTCTGTATACGAAGGTGCGATCCGTGTTCCATTGATTGCTCCGCGGCTTGGTTGCATGACGAAGGTTGAATATCCAACAACGCATGCCCAGCTCATGGAAATTCTATTACAATCAAAAGTTCATCCGCGGCCATTTTTTTATGTCGAAACACAATATTTTAAGCAAGCAAATAGAAAAACAGCGATTATTAAGGGGCGGTTTAAATACATATTTAATAAACTAGATCGATCTGAAGAATTGTACGACGTCGAGTGGGATCCTCAAGAGAATGTTAATTTGCTTAAAAGCACTATTTATAATCAAGATCGAAATCAGCGGCAAATTTTAAGCAGGCTTTGTTACTATCCGTTTAGAGACGAGGCGAATTCTGCATATCAGTTCTTGAAAAATGAAAAGAATCGAATCTGGCGAGAGGGCGGTTTTCTACATGAAGGAATGTTGAAAATATATTGGATGGTTAAGCGTTTTGTCTTTAAACTCATCGACGAATTATTTTGTGGCACTTAAAAAAACTTTCAAAAAAAATGATGCCCCTTCTGAAAGTGACAGGTTGGATTTCAAATTTGACAAAATTAGCATTTATGCTATATTTTGATCATGATCCACATCGGACTTAATATTGCTGATTTGAGGGTGAGCCGCGGCTGGACTCAGGCCGAGCTGGCCGAGCGTCTTGGAATCGCCCAGGCCAATCTCTCCAATATTGAAAAAGGCAAGCGCGACTTTACCGTCTCAACGCTTCTCAGGCTTGCCGAGGCGCTTGAGGTGAATCCTTCCCAAATTCTTGAAGAATTATCAAGCGCTTCTAAAGTTCCTTCTCTGACGCGAACTCAGATCGAGAATCTGGCCGAGGCCGTGGTCTGTCCAGAAAAGCGGATCTCTGCTCAGGTTCGGAAACTCGCTGATCTTTTACGATCCATGGAGCCTAGTGCATCAGCGAGACAAAGCTCAAAAAAAATCCAGCGTGCCTGGATCGAACTTAGAAAGGGTTTCACTTCCGATCAACTTCGAGAAATCTTACGCCGCATTGAAGATGCGCGCCAGAGGGCCCATGCTTAAAAGACAAATTGACCGGTTTTTTCGGGAGCTCGATAAAAGCCTTGGCCAGCGAGGAGAAATCATTCTGCTTGGAGCCAGTGCCGGAAGTTTGATGGGACACATTCGTCCGAGCTTAGACATTGATTTTGAAATTCGCTTGTCTCAATCTCGCACCGCTTCGCGGGATATCGGCGAAACCATTCTCGAATGTGCGCGCAAAGTTGGTGTTGCCGTCAACTTTTCAGAAGATGTTTCTCATTGGTCCATGATCAGTTATCTGGATTACCGTCAAACCGCGCTTCCGTACAAGCAGTTTGGAAAATTAAAAGTTCAATTGATAGCGCCGGCCTATTGGACGATTGGTAAAATTGCCCGCTACCTGGCGCTCGATGCCAAGGATGTGGCCGCGATCATCCGCAGAAAAAAACTGAGCCCGGGTCCGCTGGTCAAGCTTTGGTCACGCGCGATTCAAGATAGCGGTCTGTGTCTTGAGCTCGGTCAATTCAAAAAACACGCCACCCATTTTCTTAAAATCTACGGCCCTCGTCTCTGGGGAAAAAAATTTGATGCAGATGCCTACATCAAACAAATCGAAAAAAGAAAAAATGACATCCGGTAAAAAATGGGTTAGGTGCTTAGCTGGCGCATGACTTGGGGGACACAATTTGCCAAGTTTCTGAGGCCATTGTTACTGCTTGTCAGTTTACCTGCTGGAGACCGGGCAGGCAGGTCTTCTGTAGCCGATACCGTTCAAAAAAAAGGAGATAACACATGATAAGTATAAGCGAAATTCTTGATAAGGGCATTTCGTTGATGGCAGGAGGCGCCGCAATTTATTATTCAAGGCGCTGGAAGAATAAACCTGGCTACGAAAAAAAAGCTAAGTGGATCTTTTATTGTGGGGTTCTTGTTATTCTGTGTACCGTGGCGGTCTTGATCTTTCAGTCTATTTAAAAAAATGCCCCTTCCGGAAGTGCCAGAATAAGGTGATAACAGGTGGCAGTCACCAAAACAGGTGGCAGAGATGCGAGAGAAATTAAGTAGGAGGCAGTGAAGAGTGAAGTGTGAAGAGAGATGGATGGGATGCCAGAGTAAAAACAAGTGCGAGAGCAAGAGTGCAAAATAACTTTTCCTGATCAACGATCTTTTGCGATCAATTTCTAGCAAGATATTTTTGAGGTAAGAAAGTAGTAGTTCTTCAAAGATTCTTAGTCTAAGATCCCTTTCGAAAATGCGGTGGACGCGAAAACGTCTGCCGCGTTTTTTTTGCTTCGATGCGGTCCGGCTCGGGGCGAAGTAACCCTGACATTGAAAATAAGTAGCTTATAAGGTACAATTCATGCAGATTCAAAAAGAAATTAGGATTTATCAAACGGCATCTAATCAGAGGCCTTTTGAGGATTGGCTGCGCGGTTTGAAAGATCGAAAAGCGGTTTCTGTGATCCGCAACCGACTGGATCGGCTGGCCTACGGGCTTCTCGGAAAGTGTGAGCCGGTCGGTGACGGTGTTTTTGAATTGAAAATTTATTACGGTCCCGGTTACCGAGTTTATTTTGGTCAGGATGGCCGTGAAATTGTAGTGCTTGTGCACGGTGGCGATAAGAGTTCTCAACGTGAGGATATTGTAAAAGCGAAACACTACTGGAAGGATTATGAAAAAAGAAAATAAAGTTAAAGCATGGAAGAGTTATCACGAAAGCCTAATAGAAGATTTGAAAAATCCTGAGGAAGCGGCCGAGTATCTTAATGAGACTCTTGAGGGCGGGGATTACCGCTTGTTCCTTGTGGCGCTTCGAAATGTAGCGCAGGCTCACGGTGGTTTGTTGAGGCTCTCACGAATTTCTAAGTTGAGCCGGCCTAATTTATATCGGATGCTTTCCAAAACCGGGCGTCCGGAAATCCGCAGCCTCCATCAGATTTTGAAAGTGCTCGGACTTAAATTATCCGTAACTACAGTTAATGATTTGCGACTAAACCGTGCAGCTTAAGAGAATCTTTAAGCAATTCAAGTGCTCCTTCTACAAATGCCAGGTTGCGGTGAAGTGCTAGCGTGAAGAGTAAAGAAAAATGGATGGGATGCCAGAGTAAAAACAAGAGCAAGAGCAAGAGTAAAAAGTCCATGGAAATAGAGAATCAAATATCAGGAAATCAGTGATCAGAGCGTGAAGTTTTTGCGCTCATGTGCCCCTGAGGTTTTGTGATCATTGTTTTGCGATCAATTTCCCGAAAAATAATTTTGAAATAAGAAAGCAGTAGAAGTTCTAGGATTCATCCTTTAAACTTTCCATCCTGGAGCGCAGCAGAGGATCGTCACGTTCTTTTAATAAAGGATCATGATTCACAATGTCTAAAAAAATCAGATGCGAGTGGGCGAATGGTCACGAACTTTTTATTCCTTATCATGATGAGGAATGGGGAGTGATCGTTCATGATGACCGGCTTCTATTTGAGATGTTGAACCTTGAGGGTGCTCAGGCAGGACTTAGCTGGCTCACCGTTCTGAAGAAACGCGAAAGTTATCGAAAGGCGTTCGATCATTTCGACGCGAAAAAAATCTGCCGCTACGATGCCGAAAAAAAGAAATCCCTGCTCGCCAATGAAGGGATTGTGCGCAATCGCTTGAAGATTCAAGCTGTGATCGAAAATGCCAAAGCTTTTCTTCAAGTTCAAAAAGAATTCACAAGTTTTGACCGCTACATTTGGAGTTTTACGCAGAGAAAACAAGCTGAGAAAAAGAAAGCAGTGGCTGCGAGTGAAATCATGAGCAAGGATCTCAAGAAGCGCGGCTTTCGATTTGTCGGCCCTACCATTTGCTATGCCTTCATGCAAGCGGTTGGCATGGTGAACGATCACTCTGAGGATTGTTTTTGCCGGTGAACGAATTAAAGAAGTGCAAGAGCGCAAGCACGATCGAGAATCTGAAAATCTGGCAGGAAATCTTAGGCCTAGACTGCGATCGGGAGGATGCTTTAAATCAATGCCGCAACACTCATGGAATTGCTTGATTTAGAACCGATTGCCCTTGTGGCTAGAATAACAACAATGACCACGCCGCTAATGACAAGAGCGTATTCAACAAATCCCTGCCCCTTTTTATTGCGAAGTAAATTTCTGATTTTTATCAGCATGATCACATCCCCCTTCTTAAAGCTGCCAATAGCGCGCAAATATTCTCTCAAAGATTATCGCAACTTCTTATAATAACTTTACTTTAAGCAAGACGGGTTGTCAAAAGGCGTATAAAATAGATTTGTTCCTAGCAAAAGGGACGAGTTCGAAATTAAAATCAGACTAAACCATATTTTAGGAAACAAACTTTGATTCATCGAAATCTTCTTACTTTTGGGCTAATTCTCACTGCATTTTTGAACGGAGTTTTTTCTGCAACGCTTCAGGCCATGAGTGTGGAAGATGCTTACCAGACAATCCCTCACAGGCGCACGGTTTTTGATCCATCACAGTCAAATATTCCTCAAGATGAAAAGACATTTCTCGCTCAATTTTTTGGATTGCTTGATCAGGCTGTGACGCTTCGAGTAGAAACGTTTGAGCAAATTCACAAACAAGAAAATGCTGCAGAGCTCGAGCCTCGCTACCAAAAACTGTTAAATCAACTTGAGGCTTTAACTCCGCCATCCCAATTAAAGAAAGTCCACCAGGAAGTGCTTTCCGCTATCCAAGAGCAGAGAGATTTTTTATTGGATTTAAAAAATCATTCAGGCCAACAGGATGCGGCCCAGCATCCAAAAGTTAAATCCTCGAGTGAAAGACTTCGAAAAGCTTACGACACTTTGATGCTTCGATATCCCAAGGAAACCGAACAAAACAAAAATGCTTTTTTCGATTATCTGTGCGCCTTAGATTTTGTGTAATTCAAATTAAGAATTGAGGATTCAAATGCAGCTTGTGATTGGAAATAAAAGATATTCTTCTTGGTCGTTTCGTCCGTGGATGGTTTTAAAGCAGGCAGGAATTCCATTTAAAGAAACGCAGATTTTTCTAAGAACTCCCGGAGCTACAAAAAAAATTGAAAAACTTTCCCCCGGGGGGAGAGTCCCGGTTTTAATCGATGGCAAACGTACGATTTGGGAATCGCTAGCGATTTGTGAATATCTCGCTGAGAAATATCCCTTTGAAGGGCTGTGGCCCAAAGATGCTGAAGCGCGGTCAGTTGCGCGTTCAATTTCCAGCGAAATGCACGCAGGTTTTCAAAACTTGCGTACCCATCTTCCATGTCATTTCGTAGCACGATATAGAAATTTCAAAATCCCTGCTGAGGCGCGGAGTGATATTCAGCGCATTCTTGAAATTTGGACCGGATGTCGCAAAAAATGGGGCAGAGGCGGGGCCTTTCTTTTTGGAAACTGGAGCATTGCCGATGCTATGTTTGCTCCGGTGGTGTTTCGCTTTCTTGCTTATGGTGTGAAAGTGGATCCTGTATCACGTTCCTATATGAAGGCGATCGAGTCTTTACCAGCAACTCAGGAGTGGGTTCGCCAGGCTGCTCGAGAGGCTGCTCGTATTCCTGCCTACGAAAAGAAGTGATTCAAAACTCTAGGGCTTTGCCTAGTTCGGATAAGATTCAAGAATTATACATAAACCTTTATAAAAACTTTTTTCCTCTATCAATTTGATCAGATTTGCTCTTGGCTATTTCGGATTGAGGGGCTATGAAGTCAAAGATCTATTAATAAATGAATTATAGACTATTTATAGACGATATTATTCAAAATTATGAAATTTTAATGTTGCGATCCTGCTTTTTCCAGCCTATTCTAGATCTACCAAATTTCTTCTGCTTAGGCTCTGCAAGTGAAATTTGAATTCATGGGTCAGGAGTTTTCAGGATGTTGGAGTTTTCTCAAAGCCGCTTGAGAGTGAATTCAACCTATTCCTTTCTTTTTATTTTAGGAGTCTTTTATTTAAATCTTATCGTTAAATCGGTGGAGCCATTTCTCAATAGTCATTTTCAATTCGTCAGAAATGAGAGGTTTTAGGGTCAAAAAAAGGGGGCTTCATGGAGGGCGTGTGGCGGGAAATCAAAATCTGTTTGAATTCTGAAGAGTATACAGCCTTAAAAAATCGTGCAGACCAGTTGGGTCTTACGGTCCCTCAGTATATTAAAGAAGTAGCCATTGAGTTTGTCTCGAAATTTGCGAAGTAAATTAAATTTGAGCGAATCAAAAAGCGTTTTGGATAGGATAAAAATATGAACCTAAGTTGTGAGAGTTGGATCAATTTTCGGAAAAGAAAAATAAAATGAACAAACAGAGAAGCAATTTTAAAAACGTCTTAGCTGGGATAACTTTCCTTGCCATCGGAATTTTATGCCAACCTTTGGCATGGGCTGATACCGAACTTGAGTTTGCTTCTTTTCAATCGGCTTCAGGTAATTTGGCGCCTTTTTTTCAGACCTCAGATTCTGAGAGGTTGGGTGTCGTTACTTTAAAAATATCAGGCGAGCGTTTGATGATCAAAACGGCTGCGGAAGATTATCTCATTGATTTTGAGCTTAAAAAGCTTGTTTACCGAGGCCCGTCATCAGAAACTCACCTAGACAAACCGGATGAAATGGTGATTGGCGAGCGCATCTTTTCATTTGATGACATTCGGTCGCGGGGACTTCCGCCAGCCATAAAATTTCTTGAGGTCTATAATCCTTTTTTAAAAAAGAAAACTGCAAAACCTAAATATCATCGACAGTTTGAGGTCGGGAAAACAACCAAGTGGAGAAAAAATATAAGATCAGGAGAGCTAAAAGAGGTTGTGGAGTTCTGGACTCTTGAGCATCAGAATGAAGAAAGAAAATTGCTGATGACCATTAATCGTTTGATTGAAGAATGTGGAGTGATTGTCAAAGTAAAGGGTTTTGGGGATTGGCTTCAGGTTTTTTATGAAACCCAAAAACTTCCGGTGATTGTCCACAAACAATCGATCTTTCATATGCCTTTTGGCATTGGAAGTAATTCCCAGGAAGAATATTTTGTGCTGCGGAAAGTTCAGGGAAGGGCATTGATTGATGAACGAACTTTTAACGAAATCGCAGAATGGAAAAGCCTATGGGAGAAAATAGGTGCACAATGGGAATCTTGGGCTGAAAAAACAGGTTGGATGAGACCTGTTTTGATTGCGCTCTTCATGCTCCTACTCCTTTTTACCCCTTCATGGGAACCAAAATTAATGGAGCTACTTCGGGGGAAAAGTGTCAAAAGTCAGGTGAATAAAACTATGGCAAAGGAGCAGATAATGAGATTTTTTAATTATCTGAGCTACCTTAAAAGTTCTCTCCAGGGGCAGGATTTGGCTTTTGATCCAAGTTTTTCGCTGGAATCCTTTGAAACGGGGATGGTCTACAAAAAGTTTTTTACTAAAAAAGATAAGGAAGTGTTCGCTCAGATTAAAGAATGGTCTTTGAATAAAAAACAAAAAAAGGCAATGGCTCTTTCTCCTGAAGTTGAGGAGGTTTTGGACTTATTCATGAAGCGGTGTGACTCTATTTTAGAGAAAACTCTTTCGAAATAGATGGAAACAGGTACGGATAATCTGGAAATTAGAGGGAGGTAACTCATCACCGAATCTTTCGCTGGAAATGGCTGCTTGATCAATAAAGTTGAAAAGAGTGTGGAATTGCTGGTTTCCTTAAGGACTTAGTCGGGGATGAGTTGTAGAGATAAAAGCCAGATCGATGCTATAAATAATTGTGATGATTATCATGGATTTCTTGGTTTAAAAGCGGTACTTTAATGGCCTTAAAATAACAGGCTTTTTAGTTCAATTTACGGGAGGAATTATGAAAAAGAAATTTTTAAGTTTGGTGTTGACGGGCTTTGTGCTCACCGGATGCATGTCAGCCTCAAGTCACCGCAATCAGGTGGAAGAACCTGATAATTTTACGGTTGGGAAAGTGCAGCGTGAGGTTCATGTAGGCATGACGTCTGCGGATGTGGCTCAGGTGCTCGGCTCTCCAAATGTGGTCAGCACCGATGAAGAACGCCGCGAGGTTTGGGTTTATGACAAAGTGGCTTCCAATGTGACTTATTCCAATAGCAGCGGTTACGGCACTTTAATTCTTTTGGGAGCTGGACGCGATGCAGGCTCGGTGAGCAGCACTCAGAAAACTTTGACTGTGATTGTCAAATTTGATAAAGATGGGAAGGTCCGCGATTTTGCCTATCATTCCTCAAAGTTCTAAATCCGGTTTCTTAAAATCCGCAATCCTGAAATCCAAGATGCGCATGTTTGGATTCTTGGCAGGGCTTGTCTTGCTGCTTGGTTTTTCTGGCTGCATGAGCATCCCAGCGAATCTGCTTGTTCTGCCGCCTGATGCTTTAGCGCTTAAAGAACAGCAATCCCGCAAGTATTCGAGTGAGGATGAAAAGAAGATGATCCAAGCTTCGGCAGGTGTGCTTCAGGATCTTGGTTTTACCATTGATAAAAGCGAAACAGACCTTGGATTTATCAATTCTTCTAAAAACCGAAGTGCCGTGAGTGCGGGACAAACCGCGTTTGCCATTGCTTTAGACGTGGCGGCCGCTTTCGGAGGAGCTCCGAGCAATAACTACGGCCAGACTGATAAGGAGCAGCAGATTCAGGCGTCTTTGATTGTTCTTCCTGCGCTTTCGGATAAATCCACTATCGTGCGCGTGAAGTTTCAGCGGATTGTCTGGAACCGGATGGGGCAGGTTTCCCGATACGAGACGCTGCGTGAAGCTAATCTTTACCAGGATTTTTTTGAGAAGCTTTCAAAATCAGTCTTTTTAGAGGAACAAAAAATATGACATTTCATTTTCGCTGGACCACAGGGCTGCTCATCGGGTTATTATTTTTTTCTGGATGCGCGACTTCTCCGGATAAAGCACTGCTTGCTCCGGATGAAAGTCAGGTAAAACTGCGAAGTATTCAGAGCCGTGCTTTTGATACGACAGACAAAAAGCTCATGATGCGGAGCGTTCTCAGTACGCTTCAGGATCTCGATTTTCTGATTGTGGATTCGAGTTTGGAGCTTGGAACTGCGACGGGGCAGAAATTTTCCACTTATCAAGTAGTCAAAATTTCAGTGAGCGTCAAAGAGAGGAATGAAAAACAGCTGCTTGTGCGCGCCAATGCTCAGTATGGGGTCAAGCCTGTGGAGGACCCTGTTCAGTATCAGAATTTTTTTACCGCGCTTGAAAAATCTGTTTTTTTAACCGCTCATCAAGTGGATTAATTTTGTTAGCTAACTTAGAACCATGAAAGGAGTCTCTGATGTTTCGTAAACTGGGGATTGTTGCATTGATCGTGTGTGCTGTGTGGGGGCTTTACGGCTGTGGCATTATTTCCACTCAGAAAGTCTCTCGCGGATTTGATATTCATAGTTCGGATGTGGATGCCATTCAAAAAGGAACGACTAACGAACATGATATTTTAAGATTGTTTGGACCGCCAACCAAAGTTCGTGATACGGACAGCGGCAAAGAATACTTTTATGAATATTCCAAAGACGGCGGAATTCGCTGGAATCTGGTTTTTAGCTTTGGTGGAAGTACAACAACAAAAACCCTTCTTGTCTGGTTTGATAAAAACGGAGTGGTGACGGATTATGCTTTCAAGAAAAGTTAATTTAATACTTCTTCTTTGTGGAGTGGCGATTTATGTAGCCGGATGTGCTCATCGCGAGCCGCCCAAGCTGCCGCCGCCTCTTATGGAAGACAGTTCTGCGTCAGGCTGGAAGAGCTACTAAGCGACGAAGATCATTGATGCAAGGCCCGGTCCCGAAAGGGATCGGGCCTTTTTTTTCAAATGGGGAGCAGAGCTTATTAGGACTTCTTCATGAATCGCTGGAATCGTCGGAGTCATCTCGGTCTTTGGTGGCTAAATCGGTGAGTTGACCGAGACCCGGAACGCCGGCTTCATCCACGAGTCCTTCGGCAATCCCTTTCATAATGGCAGATTTCATATTGCTTTTCTTTTTGCTCGGAGGAAGGGGCTGCGAAGTAAGAACGTCAGGCGGCGGAGCCTGGATCAGGGGACCGCTCATAAGTTCAGGATTTTGGCTTCGAACATACAGTCCTGTTTTTCGCATCTCATCAAATCCTTGAACTTCCTTTGAATACGCCTCGAAAATTATTTTTCTTTGTTCGATTTGATGACTTGGAATCTTCTGAAAAGGTTTGGCTGATTTCTCGGGAGACAATTTTCCAAAGGAATATGCCAGTCCGGCATTTAGAACTAACTGATTTTTAGGCTGACCATTTTCCATCTGCCAAAGATCAAGAGAACTCGGATGGCCGTCAGCTGAAGGGACAACACTAAAAGTGCCCTGCTCGGTTTGAGACTGGTATTCGGACCAAAACTCAGTTCCTCGGACTCCGGCAATTGTGGAAGGCGTTGATACTCGGTAAATTTCTCCAGGCTGAAGTCCTTGTAAAGATGAAAAGACGGATCCATCACTCAGAACTAAATTGGTGGGTTCAATCGAGCGCAGTTCTGCTCGTGTGTTCGGTCCGAGATGCACCAAATTTAAATAATAGGGATCCAACACCAGATCTGCAGAGGCAGATGCGTCCGTCAGCAGTTGATCGCCTTCTTCGATCACGCTTCCCTGTGTGGCTTGAGCCCAGTCTTTAACGCCATTTTTCAAGATCAGGACTTTTCCTTCAATATGAAAAAGAGTCATTCGGCGGTCGAGATTCGGTTGAGGCGTTGCCATCGGGATTTCGTGGTTTGAATCGGGTTGAGCTAAAGCGTGATCATGAAAGTTTGTTTGAAGAAGAGAAGAAAGCGAAAGTAACCCCAAGCCCAATAAGATATTTCGTCCGCGTAAGTTCATAAACTCCGGTAAAGAGGTTTGATTAAGTGTCTCTAAAAATGTCGGATCAAACACCTTATTTCTCAAGCAGAAAATTTACAAAACTGGTGGCCAAAGTTGCAGATTAAGACAAGAGCGGAAGAGCTTAGGGCCAGAGCTGTGATTCGGGAATTACTGGTTGCGTCGTCTTGGACCCGACGAAGCACCGGGCTGGACGCGGCCTTGGGCCTGCCTTTCCGGTTTTTGGAATTGGCTTTGATTTTGAGTCTCTGGTCTTCGTGAAAAATCTTTAGACTGCTGGTTGGTACGATCTCTGGAATCGGACCTTCTGAGGAAATCACGGTTCTTGGAATGTTCCGCGGGATTTTGTTGTGGTCTATTCTGGTTTTGATGAAATTCCTCAGCTCTTTGTTTTTGGAAATCAGGACGTGGATTTTGATGCATTTGGTTCTGGCGAAGGTCCCCGGCTCTGTCTCCTTGTTGATTTTTATTCATTTTCTGATTGGCATTTCCAGGATTCAATGGGCGGAATTCTCGGGCTTGAACGCGTTCTTTGATCGGATTCATGCGTTCAGGGTTTGTTTTTAGAGTATTCAATTTTTCCTGTCGATGTTGGAATGCGCCCGGGCCTCCTGAGAATTGCTGGATTCTCGCATGCACATTCTGCCGCATCTCCTGCATCTTTTGGAGAGTGGCTTGTGGCATTTCTCGGGGCTTGGCATTTTGAAACTCGCGTCGCTCAATCATGTCGCGATCAAAATGTAATTTCTGATTCTGGGTTACTTGAAATTTCTGATCCACCTTAGGCTGACCTTGAGCATCCAGGGGAGTGACATCCACTTTTCCTGTCATGACATTAGTTTCATCTTCCAGATTTCCTGTGTGATAACTTCGCTCAAATTGAGTTCCTCGAACACCAGCAATCGAAACTGGCGTGGAAACATCGTAACTGGTTCCGGGAAGCAAACCATCCAAAAGACTCAAAACACTTCCTTCTGTAATATAAAGCTCGGTTTCTTCAATAGATCGAAATTCAACTTTAGAATTTTCCTCAATCCGGGCCGTATTTTGATGGTAAGTGTCATAAGTGATTTCGGCCGAAGCTCCAGGGGCTGTTTCAATCGCATCGCCTTCTTCGATCGTATCGCCCTCATTTAATACCAAGCTTTCTGCCGTACCATTTTTGACGATTCTTACCTCGCCTGAAATTGAAAATACAGTTGCTTGATGATCCATGAGAGTGGATTCATCCGCCTCCGATTCAGAGCCGGCAGCGACAAGTGCCTCACTGTGAGCGGAAGGGATTCCAGAAAGGCTTCCAACTAGCAGGATAAAAACAGCGGTTTGTTTTAACGAAATGTCTCGCATGAACCAAGTCCCTTTCTTTCTGTCTGCTTATGAGACGTCAGGACTTGCGGAAAGGTTTAATCGATTTTTTCTGCAGGGTAGTTCCTGAGCGGCTTCCTAAAAGTCCTTGATAAAGCGATGCTGAAGAAATTCAACTCTACAGATGCTCTCAGCGGACTCTTATGGTAGAATTCATTCCACAAAAATAAATTGTCGTTCACTTGATGGTATTTGAAGTTCATGATGCCATTAATAACTACTCTCCGGGGAGCCTAGGATGCAAAACCAAGCCCATCATCACCCCAAAAAACCTGAATGGATATATTTCTTATTTGTCATTTTTCTTCTGCTTCCAAGCTTTACGCTTTTGCAGCTTTATCTGGCAGGCCATGCTTTTTCTACGATTATCAAGTCCTATATTTTTCTTATTGATTGGTTGAGTTGCTGGATGGCGGCTTTAGCGATTTATCATCTCTCACGGACCAGTGTGAAATTTTTTTGTATCTTAGCCAGCGTTATGCTCGTGACTAAATTTTGTGAATCTTTTTATGAGGGAATGGAGCCGGGCATTGGGTACTGGCTGGCCGTGATTTGGGTGCTTGCTGTCACGATGCTTCGCCTTACTTTGATTCGGACTCCTTATCTTTATCCGGATTCAAAATGGTGGAAAATATCTCGCTCCTCTGGCCACGTGATGCTGGGTGTTTTGTTTTATCAAGGAGTTAAATTTCCCATCATCACTCTTCAGATTTTTAGAACAGGGGTTTTTATTAAATTGGACGAGCGTCTTATGAGCGAAATGACTTTTCCAGAGAACGCTGTCATTGCTTCTGAGCGGCGTCGTAAAAAAATTGAACGTAATCCTTTAATGGATGAGCACGAACTTAAAATGGCACGCGCTAGGCTGGCTACTTATCCCGATGAAATCGGTCAGTCTGCGATTCTGCAATTAATTCCAAGTTCTGAGGTCACTTTGGAAAAGGATCGAGGGACCATGACATTTAAGTCTCAGGTGGCCTGGAGTGACGATATTGAAAGTCCGTACCATTTTAGCTTGGGTTTGGAACTTTTGTTTCAATCTCAAAAAGAGGAAACAAATTGGAGAAGTTATCTTAAAAAACTCAAAAAAAGTTGATGATGATCGAGTCTTTCGTTTAGTTTATTCTTTGTCAGCTATGACCGCCTGCTCTCCAGAATTTTTTTTATGAGTACTCAATCCTTTCAACCCAATCGACTTGCTCGAGAGAAAAGTCCTTACCTCCTGCAGCATGCTACAAATCCCGTGGAATGGTTTGCGTGGGGAGAAGAGGCTTTTCAAAAATCTCATTCTGAAAATAAACCTATTTTTCTTTCTATCGGATATTCCACTTGCCATTGGTGCCACGTCATGGCCCACGAGTCTTTTGAGAATCCAGCCATTG